>CALJLD010000267.1 GCA_937982665.1 uncultured Planctomycetales bacterium | reverse complement strand
CGCATTGAGCAGGTCGCCGGATTCTGGGTCCCAAATGTTGATTGATTGATCACGTGCGGCAGACGCCAACAATCGGCCGTCGCTGGAGAATGTCACACATTCGCCCTGACCATCGTGGCTTCCGAATTCGCGCGAGAGTTCTCCCGTGCTCGCGTTCCAGAGCTTAACGAGACCGTCCTGACCGCATGTCGCCAATAGATGGCTGTCAGGGTGGAACGCCACGGATGTCGCCGACCCTTGATGTGCGGCCAACTCAAATTCCGTTTGCTGAGTTCCCAAATTCCAGATGCGAACCGTTCCGTCGCGACTGCAAGAGGCCAGGAGATCGCCGTTGGTGGCGAATGCGACTGACATGACCCAATCCGTGTGACCATCGAGTGTCAAGTCTTCGGCATTGCACAGGCTTTGGAGATAGTCCCACTCCCAGTTGTGCAGTTCGGACCAGAATTGAAAACGATCCGGGCACGAATTCAGCAGTTCGCGGGCGCGTAGGGGATTATTAGCTTGCCATTCCAGATACGTCGCCGTGATGCAGTTGAAATACGCGCTTCGCTCCGCGTCTTTCAGTGCAACTTTCGTTCTGGCCGTTTCCTGCTGTGCAGTCGATTTCGCTTCGTTAGCTTCCTGTTCTCGCGTCTCAGCGATTCCGCGGAGCGTTGACTCGTTCTTTGCCCGTTCGTTTTCCCTTATTGCGAAATAGGTGGAAACGGCGGTTCCAGCCAGCACCGATGTCGACAACAAGAAGACCAAGAACGCGACCGCCGGCTTCCGGCAGCACCAGCGCCAGCTGCGAGCCATTCGTCCGATCGGTCGTGCAAGAATGGGGCGACCATCCAAATAGCGACGAAGTTCGGTCGCCAGGTTGCCAGCCGATGAATAGCGCTTCCGCCGATCCTTCTCCAAGCACTTCAAACAAATTGTTTCGAGGTCTCTTGAGACGCTTGGATTGAGTAGTCTTGGCGAAACGGGTTCACGTTCGACAACCTGTGACAGTGTGTCGACCGGGTTGTCAGCCTGAAAAGGTGGGCGGCCCGTTAAACTCGCATACAAGATTGCGCCTAAGCCGTAGACATCGGCACTCTCGGCCACTAATTCAATGTTCCCGGTGGCCTGTTCCGGAGGCATGTACCCAGGCGTTCCCATCACCTGGCCCGCCGTTGTCAACGAACTTTCGACTTGGAGCCGTTTCGCCAGTCCGAAGTCGGAGACGTATGGTTGCCCCGCTTTGTCGAGCAGAATGTTCGCCGGCTTTAAGTCGCGATGGATAACGCCTTGTTCATGCGCATACTGAACGGCCGTGGCAACTAATTCAACCAAGCGAGCTGCATCGGACGGCGGCAGTGGATCCCTGGCAATACGACTGGAGAGGGATTCTCCATCCACAAAGCCCATCGAAAAGTAATGTTGACCGCTGTGTTCACCGACTTCATAAATCGGAACGATATTCGGATGCTGCAACTGAGCTGCGGCCTCGGCTTCAACATGGAACCGCTTGATGTCTGACTTCCGCGCGAACGCGCGATCCAGAATCATCTTCAGTGCGACGATGCGATTCAAACGGGATTGCCTGGCCTTGAAGACAACCCCCATCCCCCCGCGCGCGATCTCTGCCAGCAACTCATACTCACCGAAGTACTTGATGGTTTCGCCCACCAGGTCATCCTGTTGGTCAATATCTCCCATCTCCGACTGACGCGTCAACTCGTCCAAGTCGGAATCGCGCAGAGCTTCAGCAATAGGGCCGATGGGAATCCCACTCAAGAACTTGCAGCAATGATCACATCCTTCAAGATGTTGCTCAATGCGTTGGTGTGCCTTGTCATCGAGCTTGCCTTGTCCGAATGCGACAAGCTCTTCTCGACTCGGGTGAGATTCCGGTGCTGCTGACATGTTTGAAAGTCAATGCGCGTGTGCCCATGTGCATAGTGCAGGAATGTCCAGGTCCTTTCACAAAAAAACGATGCTGTTAGCATTCCCTTTCTTCATCGCACAACAGACCTTCACCTTCGCGCCGCAGTTCCTTAAGTACACGGGATTTGGCGATCAGGACCGCGTTGACACTTGTACCAAGTTTCTTCGCGACTACAGCCGCCGACTGTCCGTCAATAACTTGTTGGCGAAAGGCATCGCACGTGGATTTCTTAAAGCGAGGCTCGATCAACCTCCAAAGGCGAGCCAGGATTATGTGATCGTATTCACGATCCCATCGCTTCGCCAATTCGCTTTGCGGATCCTCAAGCTGATCGAGCTTATGCTGAGCGCCTGACCCACCCTCAGCTGCAGGTCGGTACCTGCGTTCTCGCCAAAGATTCCGCACCCGGTTCATCAGAATTGTCTTCAGCCAACGGCGAAAAGCACCGGTGCGACCATTGTGTTCAAACTTGGCGATTTCGGTCGAGACAGTCGCTAGCACCTCTTGGAGCAGATCATCCGCGTCCGCCTGCTGAAGATCGAGCCCTTTGATCCAGCTGCGAAGGATTGGGGCATAGAGTGAGGCAAGCCTCTCCCACGGAGCGTCATCGTTGCTGGCTTTGAGTTTGTCCAGCAAACTCTGGGATGTTTGGACCATTGCGACATTATTGCCGCTGACGCTTGGCAACCCCAACATTTTTTGTGCCGGCCACGCCGCGGCATCAGCGAGCGTACAGCACCTTTCATACGTCCCGTCGGCGTTAGCCAAAGTTTCTCTGAAAGTATTGGCGCTGCCGTTCACTTCATTGAGGGATCGGACAACGGTTCCCCTTTGCAACCAGCCTAGTGACGGAGAGAAACACCAAATGAGTACTGAATCCGAAAGAGACATTGAGAAGGCCTATACGACGTCAGAGTTCGTAGCCAAGCTGCGCCGACTGGCGGATGCTCTAGAGTCAGGCCAGAAATTTGAGATCCAGGTGGCCGGTGAGCGGATCTACGTTCCAATACGAGCGGAATACAACATCGAACATGAACGTGATGGAGAGGCCGAGGAAATCGAGTTCCAAATCAAGTGGAAAATTGGATGATGGGGAGGTTACACGGCGCAAATTGTGTCCTCAATCAAGACATACTGCTCGTCTTCCGATTGAATGGCAGGTCCCGTCATTGAAAGATCTCAAAAAAGGAGTTTGTGCGAAATCCGGCTTCCCCTTCTGATCAGAGTCACATGAATTAAGCCAACGATGAGAAAAACCCGTCGACAGTGGGATTCGAATGCAACCGGAGACCGAGCAAACATTGGCGTTTGGATTGTTGTCGGTTTTATCTTCGGTGGACTATTTGGGTTTGGCGCCATAAGCGGAGATGCCTTAGCCGTGAAGAACATCTTTGGCAGCCGAGACACCCTTGTCTTTTTCGGCTGCCCGATACTTGGGATCGGCATTGCTTGGCTAATTTGCAGTGCGCGCAGCCACAAGAAACGAGAATCGAGAGATTCGCAAGGTTGCTCTGTGGGTTGTCCCCTGATGCCAGCCTTGGCTTGCCTTGCGCTGGCAGCCGGCATGGCGATTCCCGTGATTGTGTTGGCGATTGACTTTGCACGCGAAGGCCAACCCATTGAGGGAAAGGTAACAGATTTTCGTACGAAGGTGTTTGATGAGGGCGACTAAACCGTGGCCGTGATTCAGTATCGGGCCTTGGGAAAAGTTCGTGAATTGGAGCGATCAGGTGAGTTTGCCCTAGGCGATCGCGTACGGCTCAAATATTTGAGGTCGAGGCCCGACATCGCAACCATTGGATCTTACTCTTGGTTGCAAGGTTATTGGATTTACACTGGCTTGACCGGCTGTTTCTTGGCGATCTTTCCACTGTCGCTCTTTCTGCTGCGGCATGTCCGATTGCTGCCATCCGGAGGTTAGGCAGAGCCCTGAGCAGCAAAACCATAGGCGCTTAGGAGGACGTGTCCTTGCCGTGAAGGGTGACATTCAGTTGGATGGATCGGCAATGTCGCCACCCCAGCCGATCCCGAATCCGCCTCGAACGCGCTGGATCAATCCATGGACTCCTATCATGGCGATGCATTTGATAGACCGTTTGACGTGGTTTTTGCGGTTTTGGTTTGGCTTCCTCCACGAGCTGCACTCCGCAGAATGATCCTGCGGCGCATGCGTTGTAAAGCGCATCGAACCAATGGTTCTGCTTGCGTAGTTGCTCCCATTTGACCTGAACGCCTTTGCCAGCCACGAACTCTTCCGTCTGATACTCGGCGGTGAGATGCCGCGCGAAGGAGATGTGTTCTTGCGGCGGCGCTTGGTACATCGTCATTGCTCCAGGCTTGTCCATGGGAGTTCGGAGCCTCTCGTGGACCCATGACTTCCAATGGTCCGCATTCACTTCGACGAGATACAAGCGCTCGTTGGCCAGCAGGTTGATGTGGAACTCTTCGCCGATGTGTTTTACTAAAGAGCCCGTTTGTGTTGGGCGGTTGTACCATTGGCTGCGCATCTGTGACGCGCCGCGCCCGACGGTTGGTCGAAACCGATTTCCCGCCTGGCGGCAGAATGGGTAGACGGACTCGGTCGTGTAGCCCGCGTCAATCCACACTTGATCCGGTTGGCGGATCTTTCCGTTGGCCTGGTCGATTGGCCAGCCAGTTTGTGCATGGTCCTGGAAATGCTTGAGCGCAACCAAAACAGCTTGTTCAACACCAAGGTCATCCGAAGCAACCTCAATCCGTCCATAGTCCACCATGTGACCCACGGCGTGAGGTTCCCAGGCCACCAACACCCAATGCGCGAGGAACTTGCCGATGTCGATCGCCGCAGAGAGTTGCTTGGTCAAGGCAGGCACAACTCTGCGTGGAAGCTTGCGCATGCGGTTCACGATCTGGGCGACATCCAACTGCGTCGTCTGCATCTTGCGGGGTGCTGTGGGCAGACACCAGACGAACTGCCGCATCCCGCGCTCGGCATTCTCTTCATCAACAGCGCGACTGGCGCGCCATTCGTCCGCGCCGATTGCGCCCGCCGTCAGAAACAGGTTGTTCACCGCCGACCAGCGGAAGCCCAAGGGTGTCCGTCTCGGTGGAGTCACCTTGGATCGCGTCGCCCTCAATCTCCTGGCCCAGGTGGATCAACTCGCAATCGGCATTGGCTTTCATCCGGTCCACTTCGGTCCAGAACTCGCCACAGTCGGAACAGGCGAATGAACTCGTTCTCCTGGCCGCCGTTTGAGTCTCGGCTCCTTGCCAACCGGTCAGATGTTCGCGTTCGGGACTCACCCACGCTTTGCAGTGCGGACAGCGGAGGAGAATCCGACTGCGCGTGCTGGATTGATATTCTCGCCACGTCCGTCCTTGTTCGGTGGAGACGGTGCATTCCATGTAGATGCGCTTGCGGTCACCGTAGGCTCGCGTGCGCGCTTCCAACTGCGTGATCTTGTCCGCTTC
>CALJLD010000266.1 GCA_937982665.1 uncultured Planctomycetales bacterium | reverse complement strand
GCCGCACCTCGAGCGCGCGCCGCATTGCCCTCATCGATGCCCTTGCCGCGCATGGTCTCGCTAGTGCAGGGCGGGTGTAACCCCGGCCAAAACGCCCCGCAATCCCGGATGTAAGGCCGGATGTAATCCAGGGTGTAATGCCGGGTGGTAACCCCGGGTGTAACGGCGGTTTTTGGGTTTTGGGGGTGCCGTCACTGCCGATGCTGAGGAGCAAAGTTTTTCCAAAACTTTTTTGGAATTATGCAAAACTCGTCTTGGTCGATGTCACTTTTTCTCCACATTGAGGAGAACGCGTGGCCCGCCCGCGCAGCTGTTTCGCGAGTGATTGCCAAGCCGTGATCTTTGCGAACTTATCGCAGCACAGCCATTGCAAAACTGGCATCCGCACGCGGTTCTGCACATAATGCCGGCCTGCTTTCGCAACATCCGCACTCCTTTTTCGTAACCAAAAAAATGTCTCAGCAAGTTAATCGTCGTGGTTTCCTTGGCACTGCAAGCGCAGTCACGGCTGCGGCTTCACTTTCTGCGGTTGCGCCGTCGGCGTTTGCCAGCGCTCGTTCGCAAGACAATGTGCTGGGAGCGAATGAGACCATTGTGATTGGCATCATGGGCATGAACCGCGGTAAGGAACTCGCGCCGCGCTTTGCCAAGCAGCCTAACGTGCGGATCAAGTACGTTTGTGACGTTGACGAGAAACGTGCGAGCGAAGCCGCGGAAGCGCTGGCAAAAGCGAATCAGCAACCGCAAGCCATTGGCGAATTGCAACAACTTCTGGATGACCCGGAAGTGCACGCCTTGGTCTGTGCCGCTCCTAATCACTGGCACGCGCCGGCCACCATCATGGCTTGCAACGCCGGGAAACACGTCTATGTGGAAAAGCCATGCAGCCACAATCCCGCGGAAGGCGAATGGATGGTTGCCGCGGCGGAGAAGAACAATCGCGTGGTGCAGATGGGGGCGCAACGCCGCAGCGGCAGCAACTTTCACTTGGCCATGCAAAAGCTGCACGAGGGAATCATCGGCCGCGTGTATCACGCGCGAAACTGGTACACAAATGATCGTGGCTCCATCGGCACGGAGGACACCAGCGAACCGCCGCCGCACATCAACTACGAACTGTGGCAAGGGCCGGCTCCGCGTCGCCCGTTTAAATCGAACGTTGTGCATTACAACTGGCACTGGAACTGGCACTGGGGAAATGGCGAACTCGGCAACAACGGCGTCCACACGCTCGACTTGTGCCGCTGGGGACTGGCAGCGGAGTTGCCCATCCGCGTGACGTCCTCTGGCGGGCGGTATCACTTTAGCGATGACCAACAAACTCCCGATACGCACACCGTTTGCTGGGAATTTCCCGACGACAAGCAAGTCACCTGGGAATGCATGAGTTGCAACCGGCACAAGGCCGGCTTCGTCACGTTCTTCGGCACGAAAGGAACTCTGGACCTGGATCAGGACGGCACGTTTCGCGTTTACGATAAGGAAGACAAGCAAGTCAGCGAAGAGAAATCTCCCGGCCGCGGCGATGATGAACACATCGCTAACTTCTTCGCTGCGGTTCGTGCAGGTGACGCCAGCTTGCTCAACGCACCGATTTCTGAGGGACATATGAGCACGCTGCTGTGCCATTTAGGCAACATCGCCCATCGCACTGGCCGCACTCTCAACTGCAATCCCGCCTCGGGACGAATCCTCGGCGACCCCCAGGCGATGGCTCACTGGCAACGCGAGTATGAGCCTGGCTGGGAACCACAAGTGTGATCGTTGCCCGCATCACAAATCCTGAAAAGACAAACATGATGACCACACTTTCTCGATCCACAATCTGGGCATTTCTCGTCACGGCTCTGCTCTTCTGCGTGACTTCGCAAGCGCATGCGCAAGGTGATGCTCCCGCCAAGCGTCCTAACATCCTGCTCGCCATTGCTGATGACTGGGGGCTGCACGCCGGCGCGTACGGCACGCCTGTTGTGAAGACACCCACCTTTGATCGGCTGGCGCGTGAAGGCGCTCGGTGCGATCAGGCGTATGTGTCATCGCCTTCTTGCACGCCATCGCGGGGAGCGCTGCTGACTGGCCAGTATCACTGGCGGCTTAAGTCCGCGGCCAACTTGTGGAGCATCTTCCCTGACGAGTTTGTGACCTATCCGGATCTGCTCGCCGCGAACGGGTACTTCATTGGCAAGACCGGCAAAGCCTGGGGACCAGGACGAACGGAAACACGTTCGCGACAACCGGCCGGCCAGAACTACCCTTCGTTCGCTCAGTTTCTCGCGGCCTGGAATGAGGCGAACGTGGATGAGGAATCGGCCGCGCCGTTTTGTTTTTGGCTGGGAACAAGCGATCCGCATCGGCCATACCAGCGCGGATCTGGTGAAGCGGCCGGTATGGACTTATCCGCCATCGATCTGCCGGCGGCTTTTCCCGATAACGAGATCACTCGCGGCGACGTGGCTGATTACTTTGTGGAAGTGCAACGATACGACAAGTTGGTTGGCGATGCAGTTGCGGCGCTCGAGCAAGCCGGCATTCTCGACAACACGATCATCGTGATGACCAGCGATCACGGGATGCCGTTCCCGCGTGGCAAGAGCAACATCTATGATCTCGGCGTTCGCGTGCCGCTGGCCATTCGCTGGCCGGGAACAGTGCAGCCAGGCACGGAGTATGGCGGCTTTGTGAGCTTGACGGATCTCGCGCCGACGTTCCTGCATGCCGCAGGCGTTGGTGTTCCTCAAGAGGTGACAGGCAAGGACCTGGCCGCCGAGTTTCGTGGCGAAGTGAAACCTCGCGATCATGTTGTCTTTGGCAAAGAGCGACATGTGCCAGCGCAAGAAGCTCCGGACATGGGTGGTTATCCTTGTCGCGGAATTCGCACCGCAGACTTTCTTTACATTAGCAACTTTCGTCCTGACCGCTGGCCAAACGGCACGCCAGATTTCGAGAACGCCACGATCCCCGGCGTCTGGTATGGCGATACCGACAACGGACCGACGAAGACATTCATGGTTGATCAGCGTGATAACAACGAGACGACACGCCGCTTGTATGAGCTTGCCTTCGGCAAACGCCCGGCCGAGGAACTGTATGACTTGCGCAATGATCCCGACCAGATGAACAACATCGCCGCGGATCCGGCCTATGCGGACAAACTCGCGGAGCTTTCGCAGCAACTCACGGAGATCTTGACGGAAACGCAAGACCCGCGCGTGCTGGGACATGGAGATGATTTTGAAACGCATCCCTATTTTGGCCGTGGGCCTCGTCACCCTAGCACACGCGGCGGAAACTGAGCGCTAGCTAATCAGGCAGCGCTCATATGACTTTCTGCAGTTCTTTTGCAATCTCACAATATTCCGCCGGCAGGCAGAAACCTCGCGGAAGATCTCCCTTGGGAGGCAGGTTCAGCCGAGAGCCGGCATACGTGACGTAGCCGTCATGGATCGTGATCTCCTTGCCACCAAAGCTATTAAAGGTGAAGCAGTAGTCTTCCGTATACGTCGCGCTTTGGCGGTAAAGCATGTCAACAGCCACGCGCTGTCCTAGCAGAACGCTTTGCGTGTAGTCGCTGCGCCAGTGAACTCCGGCCATGTTCCGACCGATGGAAATATTGGCCGCCAGTTTGTTTAGCTCCAGCTCCACCGTGAGCTTGCCGCTATGGGCATCCATCCCGGTGTATGGAATCAGCGCCTGCCCGTCAGCAGAAGCCTGAACCGGGTTGATGAACTGAACGCTGGCATCAAAGAAGGCTTTCAAAACGGTAACGCATGCTCCCGCGACCGTCGCATGTCCCGCTCCGTATGAAGGGTGAGTTGGGGAACCTTCGGGGAAAGCCATCGGCAGCAGGGCATTCTCATGATCGTAGTGGCTACGGTTGTCCGCCACGCGTTTGATGGCTTCGCTGCTTTTTAAGATGCGTTCGACATCCGGGCTAAAGTCATTGAAAGGCGCCGGCTGGTCGGTGATCAAGCGATGCACCAAACCGCCATAGGCTTCAGGACGAAGTCGCAAGTGGGTCCATTTTTGACGCCAGACAGCTTTCAGCGCGCGCGTGGCAACCTCTGTGACCAAGGTCAAAACGTGAGGTCCGCCGAAAGTCCCAAAGCCATCCTGATCCGGGTATTTCGGCTTCGGCCGTGACTGTTTGCTGGCATGCAGATAATGTTCCTGCTGTTTGGGATTCTGATCTTGGCCAATCCCCATCATGGAACATCCCGGGCCATAGGGGTTACCGGGGTTCGCTGGGTAACCTGCATCCGCAAGGATGATCGCCGCGTTTAGATACGCCTGGAAGAGTTGATCAAAATGAACATAGGTCGCCAGGTCGCGCATTGTTGAGATGTAGCGCCGGTCACATGCGTCATATTCACCGATCAAGTTTTGGCGCGGGTTGCGCTTCTCACCGTTTTGCACGGCAAGCCACTCTGGCCAGGTGGTCATGTAGTCAATGCCGGGGGCGGCATAGATCACGCGCTGAGGAATCCGCAAAGTTCCATAAGGGATTTCATGCAATAGGAACTGCGAAATGTACGGGCCAATCCCCTCGGAAATGCCAGCGCCAGGATCGGAGAATCGCTTGAGTTCTCCGCCGCGGAAGATCGTTTTCGAGTCGAGGGGCAAACTGCGGAACGGCGCAGTCGCCGGGTCGTCGTTCGGAAACTTCTCATTGATATACAATCGTAAGCCGCTGAGTTCTTCGGCGGCTTCTTGGAAGTCCGCGGTGTCGTCCCAAGCGATGAATGGCACATCGCGCAACAGCGCCATCCAGTACAACTCGATAATCTCGGCCGCGTCTTCTTCTGTATCAATCTTTGGCGGCGCGGGGATGGAGTAACAGCAAGGGTCCGTGTTTTCCGTATCGAGAGCCCAACCTGACTGCGGGTTGACAAAGTTTCGCAGCGAATCCTGGTTAGTTTTCCGGAGGCGGAAACCGTTCTTTGCAGCCTTGCCTGGGTCAGCGTTAAGCTTCTTGAGTTGATCCGTAAAAAACTCAAAATGTGACTGCTTAACATTCCCGGTGGTGGGATCATGTTGCAGCCCCTTATGAAATCTCTCCACAGGCGACTGTGCGGCGAGTTGGAGTCGTTTCTCGGAAACAGCCTGGCACGCCGTCTCCTTCTTCTTTTGCGGAGGACGACGACGCGATTTCTTCTTAGCCATGATTAACCCCTTTTCAATTGCGTGAGTTGCTCAACGAGTGAATCAACAAGAGCGGACGGTCACAACAACGTGTTCACGCGACGGACGGTTGTTGCAAAAGGAGGCAGCAAACGGCAGGTCCGAATGTGCACAGGCGCAGCAAAGTGGTGTTGAGCCGCTGATGATCATTGAGAATCTGCCCTCGATCGCACTAAGATGTCGCAGCGTCGAATCGCTTGGCATTTCATTTGTGAATGCAGCGATACGCTACGAAACTGCAATCGACTTCTAGCAGGCGAATCTCAGCATGTCAAGCAATTGCGGTGACAACCGCAGGCAGTCCGCACCAGCGTCAGTTAAGCCGGCGGCAATCGCATGTCCGCGAACATTTCACGCGTGATCTCGTAGACGTAACTCGCATTGCCGCTGGCATCCGCGCGAGAACCTGCTCTGCGACCACCAATCTTCTCAACCGCTTTTTGCGATCGCGTGTTGTCTTCGCCCACAAGAAAAATGACGCGATCCACAAACGCAAAGGCGTGCCGCAACATCAACTGTTTGATTTCACCGTTGTAAGCGCCACCCCAGTACGTGCGAGACAGAAACGTCCAGCCGATCTCGACTTCGCGTGTGGTCTCATCGTATGCGTGATACCGGGAACTCCCGATGATTTGCCGCGTGGCGCTATCGATAACAAGCAGGGCGTTAGCTTCGAGAGCTTTGCCAAAGAACTCCTGAAACTGCGCGGCTTCGTGGCGGTCCTTCGCCGGGTGTTGTTCCCAAATCAAGGGGTCCGCGGCAACCGCATACAGATCGTCAAAGTCGGCCGCCTGAATTGGTCGCAGGCTGACGAGTTGTCCTGATAAGCGCGGTGAAAAATCGAAGGACATCCGTTAGTCCATTGCATGGTTCGTTGCTTATGAACCAATGATAAACGGAATGCCTTGATCGCCGCCACGGACTTCAATGTTGTAGATCTCTTGCAACAGCCCGAATGTCGCCTTTGATGCGAGGTCATTGTTGGCGATGTAATACCAGAAGCCCTCATAGGGCACGGCCACAAACGCAACACCGGGCGCAGGCCGGTCCGGGCAGACGTGTACCTGGAAGAGTTCCGCGGTCACCTGATTCCAGTCAAAGACAGCGCCCATCTCATCGCGCGTGATTGTCACCCTGCGTTCGTTGATGTGCTTCGGCGGCGCGGGGACGGCTTGGGAAAGGTAGTACATCATCTCAAGGACGGAGCGCGGCGTCATGAGCAATTGCGCTTGTAAGCTCAAGTCGCCGTCCCGTTGCTTGACGATTCTTCCCAACTGCCCTTCCTCGCTTGTCGAGTTCTTGATGATGTAGAAATCACCATGAGGCTGCAACTCGAGCAGGTGCGCCAGTTCCATCGCCTCTGGAGTTGTCCAGGCGAGCGGGTGAAAGCGCAGCGAAAGATCGCCTGCCGTGCGATAGAATTCCGCGAACTGAGGAAACCCGTCGACAGGCCGCGTAGAATAACCGCGATCCTTGAGCAGCGCAATTTCCTCAAGCGAAACCTGCTCCCAAGGAATGCCCAGGAACTCCGTGTCTTGCTTTTTGATCAACGTTTCTTCGTGCTTTGCCGGCGCGAGTTCCACCCATCGCCTGCGTTGCAATTCGCGCAACAAATACGCCGCGCGTTGAAATCTTTCGAACTCGGGTTTGTATTGTGGCGTTGGCCCACCAGCGCTGGTGGCGTTGTCCACTCCGTTGATGTTCTTGATGGTCAACCGCTGCACACGGTCCGCGGCCCAGCCGGTTTGCGTGACAAGTGCGATTGTCTGTAGCGGGATCGGCTCGAGAAGCCCCCGCTGAAACTCGGGATCGTCGCGAGTTTGGAACGTGAATGTCGGCCGCTCGGAGAAACTGGCCGACGCCCCAAGGGTTAGCACAGATAGTGCCGCTTCAGGAAGAGTAACACCAACGGAGCCGCCACCGTTGTATGTTGATTGCGAAGCAATGGCGGTGACTGCCAAGAACTCCGGCGACTCTCGATACTTGAGCCGCACAAGGTTCTGCAGCATTTGTTCCGCGCTGGTGCTCTGGACCGCACGATTGTACGGCGCGCGAATACGAGCCAGGTCGCGCGGACCTTGTGCACAGCCGCAACACAAGGCGAATAGCAACAACACAGCTCCGAGCAGCCAGGCTTTTCCCGCCGATTGCGCCACTTCCCCCTCCATGACTTTCGCAAACGAACCGCGAAACTTTAGTCAGCGCGCAATTCGTTCCTGGCCGGGCCGCCATGCCCTGGCATTTGATATGTAGAATCTGATCGGTATTTTCTGAGGAGCGGCTTTGTTGCGTTCGCGGGCGACTTGTGCGAATGGTCAACACATGACCAAACGCAATCGGCATATGTCGGCCGCGTAAACTCTAACGGATTTGCCAGTGTTTCACGTTGCGGGATTCTGCGTGAACAGGAAACGGCAAACGCCTAGAATGACGCCGCCGTTGCTTTCTTCTTGAGCCAATCACTCGCACCGTAGCACCACGTTGACGATGGACGAAACCGCTTCAGCCAAAGATTCACACACCTCCGCTGCCAACAAAGCGCCAGGCAAGCTCTGGCGACTATTCGCCTTCCTGACGGATTGGCCGGCGATGCTGCTGATCGTTGTGTTGCTGATTGCCGC
>CALJLD010000265.1 GCA_937982665.1 uncultured Planctomycetales bacterium | reverse complement strand
GAAGATGGCTAACGGGACGGAGAGTGGAATTTCCGGCGAAGTGTAGCGACGAATAGCTGCATGACTGATCGCATATGCAACCCCCGACAGGCAAGCCACGATGACCCCCAGCACTGCAAGGCTTGTCGTCGCGGTCGCGGCATCGCCCGTGACGTCCGTCGGCTCTGCGGTCATGGCAACTTGTTGACTGGGCTCACCCTCTGGATTGGTGATCGCTTGTTCTTCGCTACGCGCCGCCAGGCTCAACACGCTGACTGCGAGCGTCAACAACACGACGGCAATCACCGTTCGCCGCGTGAGCCGCTCACCAAACATCATCACGCCAAAGAGGGCGCTGGACACAATCAATGTGCCAAACATCAGCGGGATCGTGATCGCCAGGCCAACCACTTCAAAAGCCCATTGCGAGCCGGCGTTACCGCCGATCTGCACGATCACGCCGATACCAAGCAGCAAAGGCAGCAATTTGAGCGGAAACTGGATGGGCTCCGCCGATCGCTTTCGCCGTTGTCCAATCAGCCACAAGGCGAGCACAAGCGTGGGGATCGCCTTGATGCAAGAAACCCAGTAAGGATCAGTATCATCCGCCAGGTCACGCAGGATGATGCCTGCCAGCGTATAGCCCAAGGTGGCGAGGATGCCGAACACCAGGCCCATTCCAGCAGCATCCAGCCGGCGGAACTCGCGTGGGGTCAGCGGGACATGTTGCAGCCAGGAAAGTTTCACACGGCCAGTCTAATTGACGGGTGGCCGCGCTTGATAGGGGCCACAATTGGCACGCCGAAAGCGCAACAAGGTTAAATTCTGCTGAAACAGAAAGAGGCTCGATCAAATCGGATTGATCGAGCCTCTTCGCGTTTATGGGCGTTCGCCAATTGGCTTTTTTGCTACCAGGTTGTGTCATAGTCCGAACCGATCGACCGCCGCGGCACATGCACGACAGTTGGCGTGACGTCAAACGGAATGCCAATCAAGGTTTGTGGCTGACCGTTAGCCTGGGGAACAAACATATTGACCGTGTTTTCAATGGCCTGCGAAATCTGAATACGGCCATCGGGAAGTTGCATTCCCAGGTCATTGAAGTTGCCGACACAGACAATGCTGGCCTTGCGGTCGTGGAATTCATAGGCTTCAACGCCTTTGGCTCGCAGCGCCACAGTCAGTTGGTGCGCTTTGATGGCCGCTTGTTCCAATCGGCTGGTGACGTCCTGATCGACGCCGCGCAAATAGTCATCAATTTTCTTTTGGTCGACGATCGTGCCACCCACAAATGTGGCGACCTTGACCGTGTACTTACCTGAGTTCTTCAACAGCCCGTACTCGACATCCTTGTTCATTTCATAAACGAACTTGTCGACGGTGTTGGCGCTGTTGGTATCGTCCGGACGCAGGGGATTGCGCGTGAGGAATGCGCTGCCCATAGGGCCCCATTGTTGTGTCTCGCTGCGAATCCGAATGTCCGGATCGCCGGAGAGTTGCGTCAGCTTGCGCTGCATCGAGTCGAGTTCTTTTTGAGCGTTGTACTTGGACATTAAGCGGAAACCGGCCAGCACCTGGTAAGTCCGGTGCTTGCCGGATTCACGAATCTTGACGATATCCAACGCCGCGGGTTCCGCATCCTTAATCGTATAGAGATCGCGTTGAGCGTCGGCCTGATCAAGACTTTGGTAATTGCCGACAACAACGGCCCACTCTTCTGTTTCATCGCGCAGCGTTTGCATCTTGAGAGGATTACCATACCGGTCAACGCGCCGCGCCTGGCCTGCCGGAATTCCGTTGCGGTCCACTTCCAGACCCAATGCGCCGCCTTTGTCAAAGTCAAACCGCATCCGGTACTGATAGGCTTCCAGCTTGTATTTGGAGCGCAGTTCAAACACAAGCTCGCGGGCTTGATCATAGGCGCCTTCTCCGGCGAAGGTGGCGGCCATGATCATCCACGGACCGTTGTCCGGCTGCAGCAAGTATTCTTTCTTGGGGTCAGCGTCGATGCGGCGAAACAAGTTCCGCAACGGTCCCGCGGATGTGGACGCGGCGATGCCTGCAACGACGGCAGTCATCAAGACCCAAGTGCTCAAAATGGATGTCCGGCGCATAGAACTCCCCTCGTTCAACATTGATTTTGGGAAAAGCGGCGGGACTGTAGCAAAACGATTCCCACACTGCTAGGCGACTTCCAAGAGCTGCTTTCTTCGCATCCGTACGAGTGCGGAATCAACATACGCACCGCTGCTGGCTGGATTCCCGCTTGATGAGTTGCTTCGCAAGAATGGCAACATTGTGGCCGTGCGATGGCGCTCACGACGTTGATCGTTCTGCCGAGGTGACAGCGACGGTATCAACGAAATCTCGTTTGGAGCTGCAATTCCAACGTTGCTATCGGTGCTCCGGGTTCTCGAAATCAAAGCGGCAGCCGGCGTCCCATTTGGAGCGTTGGTTGCCATGCACCGGCATCCCGCCTTGTTCCTTGAGCACCCGTGCCATGTGGAGCAAGTTCCACGTCATGAACGTTGTGTTGCGGTTGGTGAAGTCGTTTTCCGGACCGCCGGAACCTTCGTCCAGATAGGACGGTCCAGGTCCGGCTTCACCAATCCAGCCGGCGTCCGCTTGCGGCGGAATCACGTAGCCAATGTGCTGCAACGAATAGAGGATGTTCATCGAGCAGTGTTTGATGCCATCTTCATTGCCGGTGATCAGGCAACCTCCAACACGACCGTAATAGGCGTATTGTCCTTCCGGGTTGAGTTGTCCGGAGTAGCCGTACAGGCGTTCGATGACTTTCGTGCAAACCGAAGTCTTCTCGCCCAACCAGATCGATGAGCCAATGACGAGGATATCCGCGTTCATGACTTTCTGTTGAATCTCCGGCCAGTCGTCTTTATCCCAACCGTGTTCTGTCATGTCTGGATAAACGCCTGGCGGAATCTCGAAATCGACAGGCCGCAAAGATTCGACGGCGACACCGTTGCGCTCCATGATCGCCTGAGAAATCTCCATCAGTCCGGCCGTGTGAGATCGCTCCGGTGACTTCTTCAGCGTGCAGTTAAGAAACAGCGCGCTCAGTTTGCTGAAGTCCCAAGAATGCGAATCGCAAAGTTCTTGCTGCGTTTTGGAAAGTTTTTTGGCCACGTGTTGATCCTCGTGAGTCGAGAGAGGGGTCTGTCCTGCACGGCATTTGGTTGATTGTCAGGCGATGGGGCTGTTCCCAGAAGCCCTATTATGCGCCTGAGCGCGGAAGTCGGCGGAAGCAGGGCCCTGGCCGCGCGAAAGCCGCCGTGGTTGATCATTGCTCAATGTCATTCTCGCGTCATTCTCTGCGCACGGGGCGGACGAAACACTCGAAGCCCCTTGCTTATACGGCTTTACGCCAAGTGCCACGATTTGCTTGGGCAGACGGAAATCAAATTCCGGATTACGGCACGCCGATTGCGAAAGTGGCGAATTGCTGTTCAAGAAAACGCAACACACATGCTCCACTAAATTTTCAGCAAACACATAACTGAAGGAGAAGAAAATGTTACGCACATTTGCTGTCACGACGGCGCTCATCGGCTTATGCCTTGCCGGTTGCGAGAAAGAAAGTGAAAAGGGCGGACCTGGCGTAGCCACGAACCCTGGCGGCGGAACAGATGTCAACGAAACCAATGAAGAGAATACGTTCTCCGTCAAGGTTCCCAACGCCATGACTCTCGCTCAAGGTGCTGAGGAAGAGATCACTATCGCCTTGAATCGTGGCGACATTTTTACGGAAAGCGTGACAATCGACATCACTCCACCGGATGGAGTGACGGTTACGCCAAACACTCAAGTGATTGCCACAGGCTCTGATGAACTTAAGGTTCGAGTCGCTGTGGACGCCACTGCCACGGTGGGAGCCCACAAGATTGTTGTTCGAGGAACTCCAGAATCCGGTGTGTCTGTTGACGTTGAGATTCCGCTGACGATTGAAGCTCCTGACGATGATGGCGACGGAAACTAGGCGAGCCTTATTCCAAGCATGGAACTGCCGCCATGCGTGGAACAGACAATTGAAGCTCCAAACCCTTGGCTAGACGGTACTAAACTGTCTACCAACGCAGGGCCCTGCGGGTTAGCACTCGCAGGGCTTTTTCGTTCGATACGAGGATGGGGCAACCGAGCCAACCGGTCAATTTCCTTTCCGCGCCGCCGCGGCACGCTAAACTGGGAAGTCAACCTCTTACGCTTTACTTCCGCCATCCAAGTTGCGCTTGTGGCCGTTCCACGCAAGTCGCCCGGTCAAACACCTGCCGATCCGCAACACGGCAGCGAGTTGTTGCCTTTGGTGTATGAAGAGTTGCGCAAACTGGCGGCGGCAAAGCTCGCGCAAGAACGCCCTGGCCAAACGTTGCAGCCAACCGCACTTGTCCACGAGGCCTATCTGCGGCTCTCCGCCGGCAAGTCACCGAATCAATGGGACAATCGTCGTCATTTTCTCGCTGCAGCTGGCGAAGCCATGCGCCGCATTCTCATCGACAACGCCCGCCGTCGCGCAGCTCAACGCCATGGCGGCGCCCATCAAAGAGTCGAGTTGGGTGAGCCGCAGATGCAAATCGTGGAAGGCCGCACGATTGACTTGCTGGAGTTGGACGAAGCAATCTCCCAATTGGAAGCCAAAAGCCCTCGCAGTGCGGAAGTGGTCAAGCTGCGATATTTTGCGGGCTTGACCATGTCAGAGATCGCGGAAGCTCTCGAACTCTCGGTCTCCACAGTTGAGCGACAATGGGTGTTCGCGCGAACGTGGCTCTACGCGGCGCTGGCGGACAAAGACTAGCGATCCGTTATTTCAGGTGTGCGTGGCTCGCTTCGCCCGCAAAAAAAATATCATCGGTCAACGCCAAAAACCCGCTCGGCTTCAATTGTCATTCCAACGTCATAGTTTTGGGCGCGCAGATCGGTCGCCAAACCGACTGAAAATCCTGCTTATCATGCCCAACGAGCGTCCCCTGGAATACGCAAAATTCGCTCCGTGGGTAGAACCCCAGGATGTTGGGTGATGCTCGCTCATCTCAAAAATCAATTTTCTTAAAACGCGCCTTGCCCGGTGCGCAGTATTTGCTGGAGATTGCCTTCACGATCTTTGGCAATCGAATCAAGGCTACGGAATGCAGAATGCGGAATGCGTCATGCTTGTTGGGCCACGGTCCAGGGCACGGCGCTTCGCCCTTCACGCATTCGGCTCGCGTTCCACAATGTGCGTGCCGTTGGATCGTGTTGTGTTTCGCCCAGATTGTTTCTTTCGCCAAATCAAAGACAGCGAGCGGCTGGCTCACCATGCAGTTTGTTCAAATCGCACTTTTTTCGCGAAGGGGTCCCGGGCCGAATCTCGCATAGATAAATGGGGCGTATTTCCGACGAAGTAGACCGCACCCCCACCAAGTGAGGGGTTTCAAGCAAAGCAAGGATTGGACGAGGCAGGGCGATGAATCACGCACGTGTGGAAGAGATCTTTCTGGGCGCTTTGGAGATTACTGAGGCGGGCGCCCGCGAGAGCTATTTGAATGATGCCTGTGCAACGGACATTGGGCTGCGTCAGCAAGTTGACCGGCTGTTGTCCGCGCTGCCGCGAGCGCAAGGTTTTCTGGATTCGCCAGCTGGCCGAATCGAATCGCCGGCTGACGCGGAGACCATCGACAGTGCAAAGCAGACCGATACCGGCGGCGAAGCACAATTCCAGGTGGACCCCAAAGCGCTCGTCGGAACTTGGATTGGGCCGTATAAGCTGCTCCAGTTATTGGGCGAAGGCGGAATGGGCACCATCTACCTCGCCGAGCAGGAGCAACCCGTCAAGCGGCGTGTTGCGCTGAAGATCATCAAAGTGGGTATGGATTCCACAACCTTCACCGCCCGCTTCGAGCAAGAGCGGCAGGCGTTGGCGATGATGGACCATCCGCATATCGCCAAGGTGCTGGACGCCGGTGCATCCAACGCAGGGCGGCCCTACTTTGTTATGGAGTACGTTCAAGGTGTTCCCATCACGCGCTTTTGTGATCAACAGCAGCTCTCACCCCGGCAACGGATGGAACTGTTCATTCCGGTCTGCCAGGCTGTGCAACACGCGCATCAAAAGGGAGTCATACACCGGGACTTGAAGCCATCCAACGTGCTGGTTGCCATGTATGACGGCAGGCCGGTGCCAAAAGTGATCGACTTTGGCGTGGCTAAGGTGACCCATCGGAAATTGACGGAGCTTACGATGCAGACCGAAATCGGCAGCATCGTGGGCACGTTGGAATACATGGCTCCGGAGCAGGCCGAACTCAACAACATGGATATCGATACTCGCGCCGATATCTACTCCTTGGGCGTCCTGTTGTATGAGCTATTAACAGGCAGCCCTCCATTCACAGCCGAGGAGCTTCGCAGCGCGGAGTTCACAGAAATGCTGCGAATGATTCGCGAGGTGGAGCCAGCGCGGCCCAGTACGCGGATTTCCACTTCGGAAGCACTCCCCACCATCGCGGCCAATCGCAAGCTGGAACCAAAGCGGCTGCAATCGTTGCTGACCGGCGAGCTTGACTGGATTGTGATGAAGTGCCTGGCTAAGGAAAGACATCGTCGCTACGACACGGCCGTCGGTTTGGCGGCGGACGTTGCCCGGTATTTGGCGAATGAACCTGTGCTGGCCGGCCCCCCCAAGGTCAGCTACCGTGCGAGGAAGTTTCTCACGCGGCACCGTGCGGCCGTGGCAACCGCGGCAATGTGCGCCCTGTTGTTGGTCGGCGGAATTGTGGGCACCACCTGGGGTTGGGCCAACGCCAACGAAGCGAAACGCGATGCCGCCGCGGGTGAGAACCGAGCCAAAGCGGCCCGCGCGAAACTCCGCGCTGCCTTGGACGAAGTCAGTTCCGAGGCGATTGCCACATTGCTGGCTCAACAGCCTCAATTGACGGACCGGCATCGAGCGTTGTTAACCCGGACGCTGGAGTTGTACGAAGAATTTGCGAACGATCCTGGCGAGAATCCTGAAGACCGTCGCGAGGTCGCTTTGGCGCACGTTCGCATGGGAACGATTCGCGGCCAACTCGGCGAACTTGACGGCGCGGCCGAAGCCTACAAGCGAGCCATCGCGCTGTGGGAGTCGCTCGTCGAAGAATTCCCCAAGCACAGTCCCTACGTCAGTGAACTCGCAAAGTCACATGACTCCTTGGGCTGGGTTTGTGACCTCCAGGTCAACCGTACGGATGCTGAAGCGAACTACCGTAACGCTGTCGCACTGCTGACCGCAATTCACGAAACACATCCAGACAATCCGGCGTACATAAGTGACCTGGCTTATTCGCGGGTTCACGTGGCAAATTCGCTCGCTGACCGTGCTCAGCGCAAAGAAGCCGAAGCAGGGTATCGCACGGCGATTGAATTGTTGAAGTCCATTCCCGATCCGGATGAAACGGCTCGCGTGAGGTTGGGGAATGCTCAATACAACTTGGCCTTACTGCTGGGCGAGATGGAGTTGGTTGAAGCAGCCGCGGACGAATACAAACGCAGCATCGAAGTGCTGGAAGCGTTGGTGGCGGACTTCCCGCAAGAGCATGGCCACGAACGCAGGCTGTCCAACAGCTTTGTCAACTTGGGCGAGATCATTGCTCGCGGCGACGATTGGGAAACGGCTCGAACCTATTACGATCGAGGCCGCGAAATTCAGGAAAAACTCGTCCGCGAATATCCGGCCATCCCTGAATATCAAAAATACTTGGGCAGAACCATCAGCAGCCTGGCGGACGAGCTGGCGAATCGAAACTTCTTCGATGACGCCCGCGCGATGTACCAAGAGGCGATTGACGTCAAACGCAACCTTTCGCTCCGCTATCCGAAGTCGCCGACATACGTTCGCGACCTGGCCTCCACATTTAACAACCGTGCATACATGGAATTGCGGAACGACAACCTGGAGGCGTCCGAGGCCGGCTTCCGCGATGCGATCGCTTTGCAAGAGCCGCTCGTTGAGAATCACCCCGACATTGCCGAGTATCGTCGCGAGTTGGGCAACTCCTACGGCAACTTGGGCAGCCTGCTGGCGCGGCAAGAGGAGTTCAAGCAGGCCAAAGAATGCATCCTCAAGTGCTGGGAACACAACTCGTTTCTTGCGGACAAATATCCGGAAGCTCCCGAGCATTTGTTGCGGCAAGGCGCGGACGCTGGCAATGTCGCCGAGCTTACCGCTAAGTTGGGCGACAACGAACAAGCGCTGGAATGGTACGCCAAAGCCTTGGCAACCATGCAACAGGCTTTGGACCGCATGCCTGAAGGCTCGACTGTGCGGAACACCTGGCTCTTCAACAGCACTTCCGCCCGGGCTCAATTGCTCCAAAACATGGAACGGTTTGACGAAGCGCTGGCCGATTGGGAAGAGTCTCAGAATCTTGCGCCCGATTCACGCAGTCTCTGGACACAAGCCCGCACCGCTTTGTGCCTGGTGCAACTCGGCAAGCTGGACGAGGCGATCGGCAAGATTGAAACGCTGCAGGCTGGCGAAGACCCCGACGGCGAAAGCTTGCTGGTTTCCGCGCGCGTCTATTCGCAGGCGATGGAGAAATCACCCGATCGGAGCGAAGAATTCGCCCCAAAGTGCATGGAGATGCTTCGCAAAGCACAATCCGCCGGAGTGTTTGATTCCTCGGATTCCCTCGAAGAACTCGATGAAGATCCGCACCTAACGTCGATCCAACAGCGCGAAGACTATCAAACCTGGCGCGAAGAGTTGGGTCACAAGTAGCGCGGCGGCTTGCCGTTATTGGGTGTTGTGATCTGTGAAAGGGATGAATTCTTCGCCGATTGCTGGGAATTCACACCAAGGCAATGTTAGAGCCGAGCACGAGGCTCTATATTCACAACTCCGGCCTGGATTTCAGGCCCCAACGCCGATGGGAGTAGCTTGCGCGTTTTTGCCAAGCTTGATCGCAACTAAGTCCAGAACTTCTGCCACCTTGGGATATGTCCACCACAACCACAGACATCAAACAACTGGCCATCAACACAATTCGCACGCTCTCCATGGATGCCGTGCAGCAGGCGAACTCCGGACACCCAGGCACGCCAATGGCTTTGGCCCCTGCGGCATACGTGTTGTGGAATGAAGTGCTGCGATACAACCCGGCTCAACCGCTATGGCCTGGTCGGGACCGGTTCATTCTTTCTTGCGGCCATGCATCCATGCTGTTGTATGCCACGTTGCATTTGGCAGGAGTGAAGCAGTGCGATGAACACGGCGCTGTGACGAACGAAGACGCCGTCACGCTGGACCAGATCAAGGACTTCCGCCAACTGGGCAGCCGAACGCCGGGTCACCCTGAGTACCATGACACGACCGGCGTGGAAACGACGACTGGCCCTCTCGGTCAAGGTTTGGGGAACAGCGTCGGCATGGCCATGGCGTCTCGCTGGCAGGCGGCCCATTTTGGCCAAGGCGATTTCGCCGACCTCTTCGATTTCAATGTCTATGCACTGTGCAGCGACGGTGACCTGATGGAAGGCGTCGCATGCGAGGCGGCCTCGCTGGCGGGACATTTGAAACTCTCCAACCTTTGCTGGATCTATGACGACAACAAGATCACCATCGAGGGTTCAACTTCGCTGGCATTTTCGGAAGATGTCGAGAAGCGCTTCCGCGGATTGGGCTGGCACGTTGCCGATGTGGATGACGCCAACGATTTGCAAGCGATTCGTGACGCGCTGCGGAAGTTTGACACTTGCCAAGACGCGCCAACTTTGATCATCCTGCGCAGCCACATTGGCTACGGAGCGCCAAACAAACAAGATACGGCCGCGGCTCACGGCTCGCCTTTGGGTGAGGACGAAATTCGTGGAGCGAAGCAGAACTACGGCTGGGACCAGGACGCCAAGTTCCTGGTCCCCGAAGAAGTACTGGAAGACTTCCGTTCCGGAATTGGCTCGCGCGGCGCGGCCGTGTTTGCCGATTGGCAGGAAGAGTTTGAACGCTATCGAACGGCCCATTCCAAATTGGCCACATCTTGGGACACGATGCAGGCTGGCGAATTGCCAGCGGACTGGGACGCTGACTTGCCGGAGTTCCCTACAGCCGAGCAAGGACCGGCATCGCGGGCAAGTTCCGGCGAGGTTTTGAACGCTGTCTCAAACGCCGTGCCGTGGCTGATTGGCGGTTCCGCCGATTTGGCCGGAAGCAACAACACGCTCATCAAGGGCGAGACGGACTTCTCCGCTGAAAACCCCGGCGGAAGAAACTTGCACTTCGGTATCCGTGAACACGCGATGGGTGCCATTCAAAACGGGATGGCGCTTTGCAAGTTGCGGCCGTATGGCGGTACGTTTCTTGTCTTTAGCGATTACATGCGGCCTTCCATTCGCCTGGCCGCGTTGATGAAACAACCGGCACTGTACATCTTCACTCACGATTCCATCGGATTGGGCGAAGACGGACCAACGCATCAACCCGTGGAGCACCTGGCCGCGCTGCGAGCGATTCCGAATCTGCACGTCATTCGGCCCGCGGATGCCAATGAAGTCGCCGTGGCCTACAAGCAGATTCTTCCACGGACCAACGGACCTTCGGCCTTGGTTCTGACACGTCAGAAAGTGCCGACATACGATCGTTCGGAGTTCGGCAGTGCCGAAGGTACAGCACGCGGCGCGTATGTTCTTGCTGATAGCGACAATCCGCAAGTCATCCTCATGTCCAGCGGCAGCGAAGTTGCACTTTGTATGGAGGCCTTCGCCGAATTAAAGCAGCAAGGGATCGCCGCGCGGGTGGTCAGCATGCCGTGTTGGGAGTGGTTTTCCGCTCAACCGCAGGCATACCAGGAAGAAGTGCTTCCGGCCAGAATCACGTCACGCATCGCCGTCGAGGCGGCCGTGCAATTCGGCTGGGAGCGTTTTCTCGGGGAGCAGGGCGTGTTCATTGGGATGTCCAGCTTCGGTATATCCGCGCCGTATCAACAGGCGTATGAGCATTTCGGCATCACAACCGAACGGATCGTCGAGGCCGCGAAGAATCTGGTCAACAACTGATCCAAGACCTTTGTTGACTGCTCGCACGACGGCCGCGCTGGACGCAAAACGCGCAATCCGCAAACTTCCACCAAACCCACTGGTTTGCCGTTTATCCAAGATATAGGCTGATGGGCGACGAAACATAGTTTGCACGGACGCATGGCCTCTTACCCACCGCGTCCGCATGAATTTCTCACTGGCAGATTTCCCGCATGACCCGGCCAGCTTCCTGGCCAGCCTGCATTCCATGCATGGCGACATCGCCAGTCTAGAAACTCATGGCCGTCAGGTTGTCTTTGTCTTCAGCCCGGAATTGAATCAAACAGTCCTCTCGCAGCCGGACCTGTTTCATTCGATGTTCTTTCCGGTTCGAGGTCCGCGTCGCAGCGCGCAACGCCGCGTGACCTCAGGCTTGCTGAGCATCAATGGTCCAGCGCATCGCCAGGCTCGCAGAGTGCTCAAACCGGTTTTCAATCGCACCACAATCATGCGCTACCTGGCGCCTGTTGCGGAAATGACCGATGCGTTCCTGGCGGATTGGCAAGTGGGAGATACTCGCGACGTCGCCAAGGAGATGACAACGCTTGCCTTGCGAATCACCAGCAGCATTTTGTTTGGGCTGGATGACCTCAGGCCTGCGCTGCGGTTGGGTAGGATTATCGAAGAATGGGTCGACTTGAATCATCGCAGCGGCATCTCGGCTTTCCTGGCTGAGGATGACTCGCACGACATCTATGCTCAACTGCTCAAACAAGCGGAGCGCATTGAAGAAGAGCTTATTGATCTCATCGCCAGCCGCCGGTCCGAGAACAAAGCCCGGCACGATGTCCTCTCCATTTTAGCTGGCCGCAACGCAGCAGCCGAACTTTCGGACGAACAACTTATAGGGCATACGGCGCTTTTGTTCGCAGCGGCGCACCTGACAACCGCGCATTCACTGACTTGGACGTTGCTGCTCTTGGCTCAGCACCCGCATGTTGTGCAAAGATTGCGCTCGACTGATGAACAGGTTGACTTGAACAAAGCGGCAAATGTTGCTGAGAACACTTGCCTGTGGGATCGCGTGATCAAGGAAAGCATGCGCATCTTGCCGGCCAGCGCGTATTCGCAACGCGTGGTGCAAGAGGAAACCACGCTGGGAGACATTCGCTGCCAACCGGGAAACGCCGTCATCTGGAGTCAGTTCATCACGCATCGCCGGTCGGATGTCTATGATCAACCTAGCCGGTTCAACCCTGACCGATGGCTGGACATCAACCCGTCCGCATACGAGTATCTTCCCTTTGGCGCTGGGCCGCGAATGTGCCTGGGCGGTCCGCTCGCGCTTGCGGAAATGAAGGTAATCCTGCCCAAGATCGTCGAACGCTTTTCACTCGAAGCGGTGGAAGAGGAAGAGATCAGTGGCAAGATCATTTCCACAATGCTGTCTCCGGCAACTCCCGTCCCGCTGCAACTCTTGGATCCAACTTGTTACGGACGCACTGTCCCGTTGCAAGGCAACATCTCTCAACTCGTGCAATTTGATCGCATGAGTGATTCACGCCGACCGCACATCCTAAGCCCCAAGGCAAGCCAAAGACAAACTGGCCGCCAATCGCAATTCAACGTGGCGGAGATGCCTGAGGTTCCCCGCGAAACCTCCATCCGTTGAGCCCTTCGCTCAAGTTACCGGAGAGCGAACGAGGCACGGCGTTTGGCGCAGGAACACGGGCTTGGTGCGTTGTTTGACCGCAAGTGATTCATTCGCGACGATGTGAAGCAAGAGGCTCGCACATGAACGATCGTCAGCGGCGGCACATTCTGCACGTAGACATGGACGCGTTTTACGCATCCGTGGAAGTGCGCGATCGCCCGGAGTTGCAAGGCAAACCGGTGATCGTCGCCGGCGGTGCGGATCAGCGCGGCGTTGTCTCTGCCGCCAACTACGAAGCCCGAAAGTTTGGTGTGCACAGTGCAATGGCCACCGCCACGGCCCAACGCCTGTGTCCACACCTTGTGCGGATCCCCCCACGTCACGAACACTATGCCGCCGTCAGCCGCCAAATCCGTGAGATCTTTTTGCGGTTCACGCCGTTGATTGAGCCGTTGTCTTTGGACGAGGCCTTTCTGGATGTCACCGGCAGCTTCCGGATTTTCGGCGAGGCGGAAAGCATCGGCCGCCAGATCAAGCAACTGGTGCAAGAAGAAACGCAGTTGATCGCATCAGTTGGCGTTGCGCCCAACAAGTTTCTGGCCAAGGTCGCCAGCGATGTCGATAAGCCAGACGGTTTTGTCGTTGTGCAGCCTGGCGAAGAGGAATCATTCCTGGGCCCGCTGCCAGTCAGCCGACTGTGGGGGATTGGTCCGGCAGGGCAGAAGGTCATGGAGCGGCACGGCATTCACACCATCGCGCAGCTCCGCGCATTCCCGCAAAACGCGCTGGAATCGATCTTCGGTCCGCGCGAGGCAGCGCACCTTCAAGCGTTGGCGATTGGCGCCGATCAACGCAGCGTGACGCCGGACACCGAAGCCAAATCCATCTCGCACGAGACAACTTTCGCCACCGACATTGCGGATTGGGAAACGCTCCGCAACTGGTTGTTGGAGCTCACAATTCAAGTTGCCAGACGGCTACGGCGACATGAACTGCTTGGCCGAACAGTGCAGTTGAAGGTTCGCTTCGCTGACTTCCGCACGATCACCCGCAGTCTTTCACTGCCTCAAGCGACCAACACAACGCAAGAAATCTGGTCAGCCGCAGCGGACCTGCTCACCACCCGCGTGCCGACAGATCGAGGGCCGGTCCGGCTTATCGGAATCGGCGTCAGCCATTTCGATAGCAAGACACCCCGGCAGACGATGCTGTTTGAGGAACAAACTCACCGGAAAGACCAACGGCTGGACGCCACGGTTGACGAGATTGCGGACCGCTTTGGGCAGAGTTCTATCCGCCGCGGCGCGAATCTCCGCAAGCGAGAGCGGGAATGACACGCTGCGGCTCACGCTTCGTGATGGCGTTGCGCTTTGTCCTCCGTTGCGTTGGACCTTCCGCAACTCAATACCACAAGATGTACCAAGCCCGCAGCCCAAAGCGCCGCGGTCACGATCAAATACCAGCGGTGCCAGGCATAGAAGCTTGTCGAGTCAAGGACCACGCGGTTGTCCGCGTCCAACAAAGCGTCAAGCTGCGGATGCAGCAGAAACAGAGCGAGCTGGCAGCCTGCCATGACGAAAAATGCCGCCAGCTTCAGCCGCGTGCGCTGGCGGAAAATGTCCCAAAGCAGAATCGCCAGCACCCCAACACCAATTAAGTTTAGCCAGCGCGTGACTTCCTGCGTGACGAATCCCTGTTGCACGCTTCCGTGAATCTGCGAACCAATTGGCACCACAACGCCAGCATAGAACGTCAGCCCTCCCAGCCAGAAAGCCAGAGCAAGAACAGCAACAGAGCGACGAGCGGACTCAAACACGACAAGCCAAACGTGCGGACCACGAAATCGAATCGGCCTGCCTGATTACGAGAGAGGGCCGGCCATCTCCATTCTTGTAGCCGCCGCCACGCAACGCAATCAGCAAGTAGAACGAGCCAAACGCGAAAAAGGCGACTACATTCGCCGATCAATGATCATCGTGAGGCGACTACATTCGCCGATCAATTACCACCCTCAAGCTCTTTGAGCAGCTGTTTGCTTTCCTCATCATTTGGATCGACAAGCAGCGCCCGCTCCAGGAAATGCCTGGCGCGCTCGTTGTGCGAGCCCAACTTGCTCATGAAGGCTAGAAAACGCAGCGTGCTCACACCATCCACGCCAATCGCCTGAGCGTAGGCGTTAAGCCGCCGCGCATCCTCAAGGCGATCTTGTTCCAACAGGTCATAGAGCAAAGAGCACATCAGCATGTTGCTTTGATAGACAGGGCTCTCCGCGGACTGTTCTCGATGTTGCTCCAAGATCCGCGTGATGCGATCGATACTGACTTCGCTTGCCAGGCGATAGAGTTGACGTGGAGTGGGCGCAACGTGCGAATCTTCTTGATAAGCGTCCGCCTGGCTGACTCCCACCGGCACAAACTCCACCGCCAATTGATCTTCGCCCAATTGAGTCTTGGAGTAGTCCTTGGCCAATTGTTCGAACGCGTCAAGCTGCTGTTGCAGCTGCAAGTCGAGCCAGGCTTGCGTTGCCTGGCAAGTCTGCACGTAAAGTCGTTCAACCTTTTCGGCCCGCTTCAGTTCTTTTTGCAATTCCTCACTGAGCGCGTCCTCTCCCATCCATTTCAAGACGCCCAACCGCAAAACACCTTGAGCGATAAACTCGTTGTGTCCTAACTCCGGCACCGTCAAATAGACGCGGTCAGAATTCACGAGCCGATCACACATTTGGAACGCGGCTTCCGGACCGGCACAAACCAACATCGGACGGCGAAGTTGCTCAATATGTTCAATCGCCAGATCCGTGATGTAGCGGAATGTTGGCACGGCAAGGCTGTAGTAATCCACCGTGGTGTCAAGCATCACCAGCACATCCGCAGGACAATCTGTCCGCGTGAGCGCTCTCAAGCTGGCTTGCGCGCCGGCGCTGTGTCCGGCAAACGCCATCCGTCGCCAATCAACAAACGAAAGCGACGCGGCATGCCGGGCGAGGAATTCCATATCCGCAACGGAGCCATCGCGAGCGTCTATCCCAAAACTCGATCCATCCGCCGCCTGGAACGCACTGCCAATAATGACGTAGCCACAACTGGCGAGGTATTCGCAAAAGACCGAATTGTCTTCAAACGACGAGCCTGCGCCAGAATGATAAACCACCACGGGGAACGGCCCCGCTTGCGGCGCTGCGTCACGCTGGCACCGCGTTGGACTTGCCAGAAATCGGTGCCAGGCCAACAGTTGATCGGCGTTCAACTCGTCCACAGACGTGGCGAAGAACTCTTGCGCAATCACACCCTCCGCATAAGTGGAAAGCGCATCAGCCCAGCGCTGCACATCCGGCTGATCAGATTGCAAACGCAAGTAATCGCCGTATTCCATCCGCGTCGCGGCGGGTTCCCCGGAATCGGCTGCCTTGGCGGGATACCAGATGTTGATCAAGATTGGCCGCGGCGACTTGCCGCCTGCGCCATACGTCTGCCCTTCATCAAACGTTGTCTCATAACGCCTAGCATGATCCAGGACGATCTGCGAGCGAAAGCCAACCGCGTGTGGGCCCCATGCCAACTGATCCTGAAGGTCATCCGCCTGTGCGGTCCGCGGGA
>CALJLD010000264.1 GCA_937982665.1 uncultured Planctomycetales bacterium | reverse complement strand
TGGGCGACACTGGATTCGAACCAGTGACCTCTACCGTGTGAAGATAGCGCTCTAACCAACTGAGCTAGTCGCCCTGGTGGGAATGTGCTTCCAAGAGAAGGAGTGCTTGCCACGATGTTGGGTTCGCGGCAAATCCAGCATGCAGAAAGATACACGCGAACACGCCAGGTTCGCAAGTCCTTGTGGAGTTTGGCGCTTGGCGAAGCGTTCGCCTAGGCTGGCGGCTCAAACTTGGGCGCGGTTGCCTCTTCCTTGTCGTCGTCATATTGGGAAGATCGGCGTGGCTGGCTTGCGGCGGTGTTTACGTCCGCTTCAATGCCGGCGAGCCCTGACTTGAATTGCTTGATTCCTTGACCGATGGATCGACCGACCTCCGGAAGTCTGCGGCCAAAGAGCAACACCGCGATGATCCCGATGATGATCATCTCGGTGGGGCCAGGCATGGAAATGAAAGCCAGGATTGACGCGCCAGTCATTAAGTTATCCTCGACCAAAACGCCGTGATGCTAACACCAACAACAACTTACCCGCTTAGCCCTTGCTTTCTGCTTTCGGTGTTTCGTCATTGTGGATGACGGGGTCGTCATCTTCGCCGGAAAGGCCGCGTTTGAATTCGACGACACCGCGACCCATGGACCGCATGACGCCTGGCAATCGCGTACCAAACAGCAACAGCAGGATGCCTGCGATGATCATTAACTCGAAGGGACCAGGCATAGCAATCCCCATCAGGGGGGCCGCCACCAAATTGAGCGCGTTCATCATCGCAATCCACAAAGCAATCACGGAAGAGCCTGACACGATGGCCGCGAAGGGCGACTCATCAGCACCTCACTTGGGCACCTCAGTTGCGTCAAGCCAATTGGCGCAAAGAGAGCGCTTATTCGCTTCAATTGTACTCGCGCGATGGGGCGAGTCAAACCATGGAGCGACGCGATTCGGCCCACTCTGCAGAACGCCAAGGTGTTACACAGCACCAATTTGGGGCCTCCGCCACGTTGCGAAATCCGCTCGAAGTTGAGGTGTAGAATCATGCGGGTTTGCGCTGGCAACTCGGGTCCGCAGCCGCACCTGCTGCCTAATCCGCAAGGCCAAACAACGCCTGAGCATTGCGAGTCGAGAGTTCCGCAAACTCCTCGGCCGAGCAGCCCCGGACCTCGGCCAGGCGGGTGGCGATGTGCTGCACATTCCCGGGTTCGTTCCGCTTGCCCCGACGCGGCTCCGGCGACAAATAAGGGCTGTCCGTCTCAATCAAAATACGATCATCCGGGACACTTGCCGCCACAGCCCTCAGGGCATCGTTCTTCTTGTAGGTGACCATGCCGCTGAAGCTAATATGCAGGCCGAGCGTAAGCGACTCCTCCGCCACCTCCTGGGTGCTGGCAAACGAGTGCATGATCCCCACCAGCGGTCCGCGCGAACGCGCTTCGCGGAGCATGGGCATCAGGTCGTCATCGCAATCCCGGCTGTGGATCACAATCGGCAAGCCGGTCTCCTGCATGAGCCGCAAGTGCCGATCAAAATAGTCCTGCTGCAGTTCAAACGGCGTGTAGTCCCAATAGCGATCCAGCCCGGTCTCACCAATGGCAACAACATGCTCGGACTGCGCCAAATCAACAACGCGTTCCCAATCGCCGTCCTTCGCCTGGGAAGCATAATTGGGATGAATGCCAACAGCAGCATGAATGGTCGCGTTCTTTTGCGCGAGCTCAATTCCGACCTGGCTGCTGTCCGCCGTGATTCCCACCGCCAGAATACCAATCACGCCAGCGGCATGCGCAGCCGCCACCACTGCATCGCGGTCGCCATCAAACTCTTCCTGGTCCAAGTGTGCGTGTGTATCAAACAGGCGCATCGCTCAGCGAGACTCTTCGAAGACAAGTACCGCGCACAACAATCGCGCGGTTGATGCAACGATGATACACCATTCCGGCAAATCACTGCAGGATTCGCCTGGCAAGAAACTAACGCAGAACTCGGCCGGCGGAATCATATCTCGGCGGTGGCGAGACAACCGTCTCGCGAGAACTTTGCTGCGGCACGGCCGGCGCGTTGCCATCACTTGCGAATGCCGAGCCGCCTGAAGGATATGACGCTCGATTCGCGCCCGCCGCGGCGCCGCCCGGGTAGCTGACAGGAGCAACATCACCGCCATATTCCGCGCCGTGTGGTTGTGCGCCATACGGTTGTGTCCCGTAGGGTTGAGCGTTGCCTGGCTGCTGATTTCCCTGCGGCGCGCCCGTGATAGGCGTCAAGCGCAAGTTCGGGTCAGCCAGATTCACCAGCGGATACCCAGCAATCTGCGGCCGCTCCCAAAGCGGCGAGGCCCCGCCGCCAATCTGATTGATTTCGAAACTGCCCACGTCAACGGTCAACGTCATATCCGTTTGTGGAAAGATCAACTCCACGTGATGGGGCAAGTAGATGGTTGGATTGCCCTGCGCTTCCGGCAAGGCATATTTCTTGTGCTCGCTCATCAGCGCGCTGGCAATCAATTGCGAGGTGCCATCATAAAGGTGCTGCTCCAGCACATCGCCGTATTGCGCATCAACAACTGTGACCTTCGTCAGCGGACCGCGTGCCGTTTGCAGAGTGCTGGTCAGGCGCAAACGCCCTCTACCAACCGGCTCCGGACCCACGTAGTTCCCGTTGGGATCAATCATCGTCAGGCCAAACGCATCGATCAGCCATTCCGGCTGCACCGGCAGAATCGCCTGAGCTTGGGAACGATGGAACTCATCATGCCGGCAGAAGTACAAAGCCTTGGGATTTCCCCGACGTACCCAAACCCAAAACTGCTCGTCGTTGCTGCCCAAGTCCACTTCCGTGCCGCTGAGAGCAAAGTCCGCTTTCAAGCGGAAGCGACGATTGCGCTGCATCGCCAAGTTGGCACTCAGCGATCCTGGCATCTGTGACGAACTGATACTGGCGTTGCTGGACTGCAACGACGTCACGCGCGCGGAGTTCTGATTCACAATGTTGGCCACCGTGGCCAGGCTTGGATTCGCGTCAACAATCACGGCAGGGCGAGGCTGAATCCACGTGCGCAGCATTTCGCAACCGCTGTTGGCCAACGCTGACATGCAAATCAGCAACAGGAAAAGCTGTGAGTTGGGTCGGCGAGTCATTCCATTGATCTCGTGCGGGGCAATCGTAATTCAGCTCAGCTAGGCTTCTTCAGCATCATCTTCCGGTTCGGCTTGTGCGTAGAGCAAGCCCATCAACTCCTGTTGAATCTCGTCCGCGCGGGCAGCGTCGAAATCAACAACCGGCACCTCAAACTCATCTCCGCTGCGGGTGTGAAAAACCGACAACTGCGGCGCATCGTTTGGCGATGACTCGTCCAACTTCAGGACCTTGCGGCGAATCAAGAACAGTGTCAGCACGTAGCGCTTGTCCGCTTGTTCCGCGTGATCCGCCAAATCCAGAAACAACTGCCAGAGAACTTCATCGGGCGCGAGCTTCGCCTTCTTGGCGTTACGTCGCGGAATCTCGGCTTGCCACCACGCCAGCGTGTTCTCTGGCGGGCCGGACCAATTCTCCTGGGCAAAGTCTTTGCGGACGTAATCCGTGCCTTCCCGAACCAACGCCGAGAAGACGGCTTCTCCTTCGTTCAATTCCCGATCCGAAACCGCGCATCGCCGCGTGCACCGCGGTACGTCGAGATCGAAAGGGGAAGAAGTGTCTAACATTTCAAGGTGA
>CALJLD010000263.1 GCA_937982665.1 uncultured Planctomycetales bacterium | reverse complement strand
ATGATTGCTTTGATGACGTCCTTGGCGATGAATTCCGCTGGCTGGTTGGCGTTGTACATGGCAAGTTGGCGCGGTGTCGCTAGTTCGGTCGGTTCGCTGAGTATCCTGCACGTGGCACTTCATCAACAGATGTGGCTGAATCCTGCTGCTCATACTCTGAAGCTTAGGCCGAAAGAAGATTCCAGTGAAATTGTCCGCCTTGTGTTGGGGTTTTGGACTGCAGTTGGCGGCAATATTGGTTCTCTGTGTTCTATGTGAAGACAACCCGACCAATCCAAACGCGGAAATGCCGCATTTGGCGGCCTTCGGCGGCAAGTGACCTTGGCCAAGACCATGGAAGAGCATAGAAAATAGAGCCACCAGCGGCCGGAAATATGGCGGCTTGCCTCCCCGGCGGGCGGCGTATAATGTAGTAGTTCCGAAACTTAAGCCAAACGACTGACCACCTGACAAGGAGCCATCAAGCCCATGTCTGTCACTTTGACCGAACGTGCAGCGCAAGAAGTCAAGCGCATTATGGATGAGCAGAAGCTCGAAGAAGGCACGGTCCTCCGTGTGGGCGTCACCGGCGGTGGTTGCAGTGGCTTCTCCTATGCCTTGGGCTTTGACAAGGCGTTTGACGAAAAGGCCGATTCCCGCATCGAACAACACGGCATTCCGGTCGTTGTCGATAAGAAGAGCGCCCTGTACTTGGACGGGACAACGCTCGACTTTTTTGAAGGCCTGGACAAGCGCGGCTTCACATTTGAGAACCCCAACGCCGTCAAGAGTTGCGGCTGCGGAAGTTCCTTCCAAGCCTAAGGTTTGGCTGAGACCAATCAAGTAATTCACGCGTCAGTGGTCCGAATGATCGCTGACGCGTTTGTATTTGCGCTGATCCTTCAAAGACTCAATACAAGTCGCGGTGGCGGTTTGTCAGGTGCTTGCTCATGAGCGAAGCACTTCACCCCAAAGGTGGTCCGAAACCAACAAGCCGGACGGCGTGAGCCGAAGATTGTCAGGGCTTGCTTCAATCAACTCTTGCTGGCGCCAAGTGTTGAGCGCCTCGCCAAGCAACTCGACAACGGAAAATCCCGTCGTTTGCTCGAATTCGTCCAATGAAATGCCACGCACGCGGCGCAGCCCCAGGACGAGTTGTTCGCGGGCACGATCCTCCGGCGTCAGAGTTTCTCGAAAAGCCACAGGCGATTCCCCAGCTTGAATACGCTGCAACCACGTGAATGTGCTGCGATGGTTGGTTGAGCGTTCGCCGGCGATGTATCTTGCGGCGCCGGGTCCTGCGGCAAAGTACTCGTCGCCGCCCCAATAGACTTCGTTGTGTCGGCAGCGGTGGCCGGTTCGCGCGAAGTTGGAGACCTCGTAATGTTGTAGCCCGGCTGCCGACAAGACGTCGATTGACGCCAGGTACATTTCGCGCTGCGTCTCTTCATCGACTTCGCGCAAGTCCGCTTTGGTTAACCGTGACCAAAAGGTCGTGCCTCGTTCAAAGGTGAGCCCGTAGGTTGAGACGTGATCGGGACGCAATTCCAGCGCTCGATGCAGTTCGGCTTGCCATGCGTCCAGGGATTGACCAGGGGCGGCGAAGATCAGGTCCAGCGAGACGGAACTTGCGAACTTCCGGGCCAATTCAAAAGCGGCATCAATCTGCTCTGGAGAGTGATCGCGCTCCAGGCACTTGAGTGTCTCTACGTCAAAAGACTGTGCGCCAAGGCTGATTCGCGTGACGCCTGCATCTTGGAGCACTTCGGCTTTCGGCTCATCAAAATCGGCTGGATTGGCTTCCACGCTGAACTCACCGCCGGACGCCAGCGGGAAAACATGGCGAACTGTGTCACAAAGGTGACGAAGTTGAACGGCGGACAACTGCGTGGGTGTTCCACCGCCCAGGAAAAGCGTGTCCACTTCGTGCTGGCCGTTGAGACTGCCGAGTTCGGCCTGTATCGCCTGCAAGTATGCGGGCACCAGGTCATTTCGGCCCGCGACGAGCGTGAAGTTGCAATAACCACAACGGTGTGCACAAAACGGCACATGAATGTACGCGGCGCGGGGAACCCGCCTGGAATGGCTGCCTGACGGCGTCGTAGAAGACTGCGTGGTGACGGTTTGTGATGTGCCGTTGCCTGTCATATGGTGACACTATAGCAACCCAACATGTTCTCAGGCGACGGTCGATGCAACTTGCCGGAATCATTCTGTGTGGTGGCGAAAGCCGACGGATGGGCTATCCAAAAGCCAAGTTGCCATTTGGCGGTGAAACCCTTTTGCAGCGCACAGCTCGCACGGTCTCACAGGTTACCGGGCGGATAGTTGTTGTTGCGGCGGCTGGCCAGAAATTGCCGGAACTCCCTTCGACCGCCATCGTTGTTGAAGATACACGCCCGCAGCTGGGCCCGCTGGAAGGGCTTAGAACCGGGTTGTCGGCGCTTTCGGATGAAACCGCCGCAGCTTACGTCACGAGTTGCGACGTGCCTTTTCTCACCGCAGAGTTCATTTCCTGGATGGCGGCGAAACTTGGCGAAGCAGACATTGCCGTCCCGGAAGCGGAAGGATTCCGACACCCGCTGGCGGCCGTTTATCGCCGATCCATTTTGCCACACATTGAAGAACTGCTGGCGGCGGGTAAACGCCGGCCGGCCGATCTGTTTCCGCTTGTGGCAACACGGTTTGTCTCTGAGCAAGAACTGACCGACTTTGATCCTCAGCTGAACGCTCTGCGAAACCTCAACCGCCCCGAAGACTACGAGGCGGCGATAACCGAAGCTGGTTTCGCCGTGCCGACCGAGGTCCGGCAGATCCTCTTTGGCGAAGGCGAAGAGAACCAAAGCTAAACGCTCCGGCCCTAGGGGGACCGAAGCGTTTAGTTGGGTAGTTCAAACTAACTTGTCAGCGGTGATTACTCATCGCCGGAACCAGATTCGCTGAAGAGCTCTTCCAGCAAGTTGCCCAGGGCTTCCGCGTTGGCGGGGCCACTACCGACTTTGACCATGCGGACTTTGCCTTCACGGTCAATGATCACGGCTTGCGGGATGCCCGTCACGCCATAAGCCTGAGAGAACGAATTGTCCGAGATCACAGCCATACGGTGCGTAAGGTTGTGGTGCTCAACAAACTTCTGCATGGCGGCACGTTCGTCTTCCTTGCTGATGCCTTGGACGCCGGTGGCGCGTTGGGCCGTCTCGTCCCAACCGTAAGAGTAGTACTTGGTGGCGCCAATCATGACCAGGCCCTTGTCGGCATACTTCTCATTCCATTCGCGCAAGTGCGGGAATGTGGCGATGCAGGGACCACACCAAACGGCCCAGAAATCGATGAAGACAACCTTGCCTTCCAGGTCTTCCGGGGTGAGGGGTTCGCCATTGACCCAATCCGAATCGGCCGGGACAGGCGTGGCGGTCTTGCCAATCATCTCTTCGCGGGCAACTTCCGCGGAAATGGATTGGGCCATCCGGGTGACAGCTTGAATTCCACCAGCGACGGCTGCTTTGACTTGCTCATCATCGCTGTCAAAACCTTCCAAGGTGGCTTTGAACTTTTCCGCGGCCGCCATTTTCTCGGTGGCGGAAGCTTCCATACGGCTGATCTTGTACTGTTGGCCAGTGACATAAGCAGCGACAACTTTGGAGTTGTCTTTGTTTCCGTCAATCACGCGGGCTGTCAGTTCAGCCAGGGAATCGTAAGTGGTGTAGAAAGCGTCAGGCTTGTTGGCCATGCGGGCGGCCAGGATCTTCGTGTTATGTGCCTCAATCGCAGCTTCAATTGCGGCCGTGTCATCCGGCTTGGCTTCAAGTTCTTTCATCGCCGCGGTGAGAGCGGCTTCAGCCTCGGTGAATTGCTTTTGCGGGTCTTGCTGCTGACCAGCGTCAGTGTTTTGGGCAAATGCTGGCATGGCACAAATGGCCAGAAGTGCCAGGCACGTAATCACTCCGGTGAATCTCTTCATGCGAAACTGCCTTTCGAAAGGGTGGTCAATTCTTGGCTGCGACGATCCTCGAATCGTGAATTGTTATCACGGGAAAGGATGGCAAACTGTTCACTTACGGCAAGAAAGTGTGCTCGCGTGCGGCGGGATTGGGGGTGCTGGATTTCAGCAGCGAGCATAAAATGGGGGAAGCAGGGCTCGGGCGGGAAACCTCTGCACCACGTTGCGGGTACAATTCTGCATCTGTGGTGGGATGGGCTCGCGCCGTAAGCTCAGCCAGCGGCATATCTTACCGCAGCAAAGTTCGATATGTCCAGGATTGCCTTGGGAAAACTGACCGCTAAGCAGGATTTGAAAGAGTCATTGTTATGAAGAGAGCGCAAATTACGTGGGTTTGTGTTATCTGGCTCACATTGTCTGGAGCGTATCTCGCCAGTCTGAACGCACAAGAGACACCAGACACCTTGCAAGATGCCAAAGCTGAAACGGCTCGACTTTCCGAAGGCGATTCCGTCCAGGACTTCACGCTGCAGGACTTCCGAGGCAAGCAGGTTTCGCTTTCTGACTTCGCCGACCAGCAATTGGTTGTGCTGGCATTCATGGGCACCGAATGCCCGCTGGCCCGATTGTATGCTCCACGGCTAGAGGAGTTGGCCTCTAACTATGCGGACCAAGGCGTGGCCTTTGTGGCAATCGACGCCAACTCGCATGACTCGCTGACCGAGATTGGCGCGTTTGTTCGCGAGTACGAATTGACGTTTCCCTTTTTGAAAGACGTTGGAAATGTTGTCGCTGACGCCGTTGAAGCGGAGCGAACGCCAGAAGTTTTTCTTTTGGACCAGAAGCGTGTAGTTCGCTACCGCGGCCGCATCGACGACCAATACGGGATTGGCTACATCCGCGATGAGCCTGAGTCACGCAATCTGGCCGATGCAATTGATTCGCTGTTGGCGGGCAACCCCGTGGCAGTGGCCAAGACGGATGCTGTGGGATGCATTATCGGTCGCGTGCGCGAGCCCGATGCTAATGCGACTGTGACCTATTCAAATCAAATCGCCCGCATTTTGCAGAACAACTGCGTGGAATGTCATCGGCCGGGTCAGATTGGGCCGTTCGCGCTCACTGAGTACGACGAGGTGGCCGGCTGGTCCGGAATGATTGCGGAAGTTGTCTCTGAACAGCGAATGCCACCATGGCATGCGACGGAGGACTCCCTGACATTTGGCAATGAGCGCCGGCTGACACAAGCGGAAAAGCAAATGATCTATGACTGGGTTGCCGCTGGTGCTCCCCAGGGCGACACGGCCGAGTTGCCAGAGCCTGCGGAGTTTGCCGAAGGTTGGAGCCTGCCGCAAGAACCGGATGACGTTGTCTACATGACCGAGCAGCCATACAAGGTACAGGCCGAAGGTGCTGTCGAGTATCAATACTTTGTCGTTGATCCAGGCTGGGACGAAGATCGCTGGTTCAAAGCTGCTGAGGTCCGGCCAACGAACACCGCTGTTGTGCATCACGTGTTGATCTTCGCGCGGGTGCCGGGACAGCGAGACCAAACCAACGGGGGCCTTGAAGGCTTTCTCGCCAGTTACGTTCCTGGCTTGCGAGCACAGCCGTTCCCTAAAGGCATGGCGAAGAGAATTCCGGCTGGATCACAATTGGTCTTTCAGGTGCACTACACGCCGATTGGCACCGAGCAACTTGATCGCAGCATGGTTGGTTTCGTTTGGGCGAAGCCTGACGAGATTGAACGCGAAGTTGTCACGACGAGCGCTTTCAAACGGGGTCTGAGGATTCCAGCACACGCTAGCGACCACGAGGCGGATGCCACTTCTCGCCCGATGCCGGAAGACGCCCTATTGTTGGGCTTTATGCCGCACATGCATTTGCGCGGTAAGTCCGCGTACTATCAGCTGCACTTGGGCGACGAAGAAAAGGATCTGCTCAAAATTCCCAAGTACGATTTCAATTGGCAAACCGCATATCGACTTGCCGAGCCGTTGCCTTTGCCTGCGGACTCACGAATCTACGCGAAGTTTCATTACGACAACTCTTCCAAGAACCTGAACAACCCGGAACCGGATGAGGAAGTCCGCTGGGGCGATCAAACCTGGGAAGAAATGATGATAGCCTATTTTGACATTGCAATTCCGCGAGATCCCGAGCGAGAAAAGCCCAGCGAGAACAATGCTGGCGCTACGGAAACGGAAATGCGAAAGAAGGCCGAAGAGCGCGCGGATCAACTCATCAAGCAGTTCGACAAGAACGAAGACGGCGCCATCGGTTTTGACGAATTGCCCGAGCGCGCGAAACGCGGGATCACCCGATTCGATGCCAATGGTGACGAGTCCGTCTCTCGTGAGGAATTGATCAAGCTCCTGATGATTTTTGGGCGATAAGCCGGACGATTGCCGCACGCCAGCGCGGTATGAACCGCAAGCATCAAGTTAATGCGCTTTGATTCCAGCGTCGTTACCGCTTTTGTGTCCGTGCTGCTTTTGCAGCAGCCGCTTGTCTGCGGCCTTTTGATCATTGAATCTCATGCGGCTTCTGTGAAACTGTTTGGCAGGGATTTGTCAGAAGATGAACTCTGCGCGCCGCCTGACTGCAAATGATCCGCATCGACAATTTCATTGACGGCGAGTTTCGCCCGCCGAACAGCCGGAATTATTTGCCGAACTTTGAGCCGGCAACAGGCAATCCGTACTCGGAAGTTGCCGATAGCGATGCGGACGACGTGAACGCCGCTGTCCTGGCGGCGCAAAACGCGATGCCCAAATGGTCAACAACGCCAGCCGAGGAACGGTCTCGAATCTTGGTGGCAATTGCCCAAGGCATTGAGGACCGCCTGGAAGAGTTTGCATTAGCAGAAAGCACCGATTCGGGGAAACCAATCTCGCTTGCCCGACAACTGGACATCCCTCGGGCCGTGCAGAACTTTCGCTTCTTCGCCACGGCCATTTTGCACACAAACACGGAAGCGCATGTGACTGACGGGGCGGCCCTGAATTACACAATTCGCCAACCGTGCGGAGTCGCTGGGCTGATCTCGCCTTGGAATCTGCCGCTCTACCTGTTGAGTTGGAAAATCGCGCCGGCACTGGCCACGGGCAACACAGCCGTGGCGAAACCATCTGAACTTACCCCGGCCACGGCAGCCATGCTGGGCGAAGTTTGCCGAAGCGCGGGTTTGCCCACCGGCGTGCTCAACATCGTGCAAGGCACCGGGCCGAAAGTTGGCGCACCAATCACCGCGCACCAGCATGTCGATTGCATTTCATTCACTGGCGGGACCGCCACAGGCAAGTTGGTGGCTTCCGCCGCCGCGCCGCAATTCAAGAAACTCTCGCTGGAGCTTGGTGGAAAGAACCCCACAATCATCTGCCCATCGGCCGATCTCACCGTTGCTGTGGCCGGCGCTGTTCGCGCAGCCTTCGCGAATCAAGGGCAAGTGTGCCTGTGCGGCTCGCGGGTGTTTGTGCACGAGTCCATCTTCTCGGAGTTCTCCGATGAATTTGTTGCGAAGACGCAAGAGATCCTCCTCGGCGATCCTCGAGAGGAAACAACGCAGCACGGTGCCGTGGTTTCGCAAACTCATCTGGCCAAGATAGATTCCTACGTGCAATTGGCTCGCGACGAAGGGGGAACCATCCTCTGCGGCGGCGAAAGACCACCGACCATCAACGAGCGCTGCCGCGAAGGCTACTTCTTTCTCCCCACAGTCATTACCGGCTTGGATGCCAACTGTCGTGTCAATCAGGAAGAAATCTTTGGGCCTGTGGCGACGTTGATCCCGTTCGCGGAAGAGTCCGAAGTTGTGAAAGCGGCGAACAGCACGCCGTTCGGACTGTCCGCATCGCTGTGGACGCAAGATCTGGACCAGGCCCATCGTGTCTCCACGGCACTGCAATGCGGAACGGTGTGGGTCAATTGCTGGTTGCTGCGAGACTTGCGCGTGCCTTTTGGCGGTATGAAATCGAGCGGCGTTGGCCGCGAAGGCGGACTTGAAGCCTTGCATTTCTTCACTGAGCCAAAGAATGTTTGCATTGCGACCCCGCGCACTGCAAGGTAGTGCAATTAGTTGCTTTGGCCCCGGGAATTCGTGACGCGAGTTGCAAACACACGCGGTTGCCTATGCGGACGCGGCCAGCCTGGATATTATGGAATAGCGGCACACGGCGTTTCAGTCAGCGATATTGGCTCACTCCGCCAGGCGCCTTGTCGCGACGACACAGTAAGGAATCGGAATGACGTTAGACATCATCGAACCTGTCGGCCTGCGGGTGTTGATTCGCAAAGACGATGAACGCCGCACCACCAAAGGCGGAATTCACTTGCCCGATGATGCCAAGATTCCCGTCATCACTGGGCGGATTGTCGCAATCAGCGCGCAGGTGGAGAACGATCCCGATTACCCTCTGAGCAAGTACGATAAGGTCATTCTTGATCCTCGCAATGTCATTCCTGTCGATTTTGAACAGGACAACAAGTTGTTTGTCATTCCCATCGATGACATTGTTGCGGTCTACCGCCATGGCGATGCGGCCGAAACAATTGACTCAGCCAAAAAAGATGCTGAAGCGCAGGATGAATCCGAACTGCGTTTTGACGAAGACGATTTGGATGAAGACGACTTTGAAGCATAGGAGTCATTAGTGGCACTCCAAAAGACCAACCTTGCTGAGAAGTTCGCCGCGTTCGAGGAATTCTGGAGCCCACGGCTTATTGGCGAAGTAAATGGCCAGCATGTGAAGCTTGCCAAATTGCAGGGCGAATTCTGCTGGCACCACCACGACAATGAAGATGAGCTGTTCCTTGTCGTGTCGGGAACGTTGCGAATGAAGATTCGCGAAGCTGGCGCGGAGCGCGAGTTGCGATTAGCTCCTGGGGAGATGGTAATCATTCCCAAAGGAACGGAACACTTGCCGATTGCCGATGAAGAATGCCAGGTGCTGCTCTTTGAGCCGGCTGGCACGCTCAACACTGGCAACATCCACAACGAGCGAACGGTTCAGCCAATTCGGGCGTTCTAGGAAGCGGTCTCTTCCTCTTCCTGCCGGGTCTTGCGTTGCTGCTCGATCTCGTCATCGATCAGTTCTAGCTCTTCCATCTCTTCCGCGTGTTCTTCAACCGCTTTCTGTCGGGCGACCTCGCCCTTTCGCCCTCGGCGGCGTTGGTCAAGTTCGTCGATCCGCTCGACCGGTCCGTAGAGAATCAGCGTATCGCCAGCGCCAATTTCCATATCGCCCTTGGGTGCGCCGATGTAGGCGCCTTCGGCCCTGCGAATGGCCAAAACCAGCACACCCTCTTGTGGCAGTTTGAGTTCAATCAGGGTCTTCTTGGCAAGCCAATCGCTGGGCTCAACCACCAATTCGCTCACTGCGTAACCTTCTTGGAGATGCAGGATGGCGACCTAGTCGCAGACTTCCAGACGTGCCCAACGACACAAAATCCAAGAGATCAACCGGTTGAGATGACGCTCGAGGCGGCGATTGGTTGCCAAGAAATAAAGTATCAACAGACCGCCGCAAAGCAGCGAGAGCTGCCACCACCAGGACTCGGACTCCGCCGTGCGCATGAACGAAAGCATCAAGGTTGCAATCACGGCCCCAATTCCCAAATTGCCTAGCAGCATCAGCAGCATGACAATCCGGCGACGCACGGGATGGCCGGTGACGTCTTCCGCTTCACCCGTTGTGAATCCCACGCCCGTGAACGCGGACCTCGCTTGAAAACGCGCAGACTCTTTAGACATGCCCGTCAACACCAGGGCCATGGTGGCCACGCGGGTCACGATGAGCGACATCGTGAGGACAATCAATAGGGAAGCAATCGCAATCAAGTGGAGGTCTCGCTGACTTCGTCGTTATGGGGAAGCCGAGGGAACACTCTAAGATAGCACATTCGCGACGCGCGGAATCATGGGATAAAGCTGATCGACCGCTATGATTCATTGGGCAGCGTCGATTCAATCAAACAATGTGCGATAGGCTCTCCACGACGACGTTCTTCGAACGGCCGGATCAAGCTCTGCTGCGGCTTGGGCGACGGCATGCATACGAGTGTTGGCATGCCGCTTGATGGTTCTTTCAAGTTCGAGTCTTTCGTCAGTGGGAATCTCTTTGCGAAAACGCACATGTCCACTGGCCAGTGCGCACACCACCTCGCCATGTGCCAATGCCAGGCGATTGGTCGCCACGGCCGGCACGCGCTCTTCGCCATCAATCAAACCAGAGAGATTGAGCGGATCAACAGCGGAAACAAGAGTGCAGTCTGCCGCGGTGATTGGCGACTCGGCGGACTTCTCAATTCTCTCGGCAACCGTCCGCAGTTTTTGCACTGCTTCCGGCAAAGCGTATTGCTCACCACTGACGCCAGCCACAAAACGCCCGCCATGGACAAGCCCTTGGGCTTCCTTCCGACGCAGCACTCGAACAAGTTGGCCCCAGCGGGGAGCGGCCGTCTCCCGTGCCAGCAGTTCACGGAACATGACGCCATAGCGGCGCAGTAACAGCATGGCCCACTGTTGAGCGCGATCTTCTTCGGTCACTTCCACCGCAACAACGGGGAACTTCGACCAGCGTCCCGGCTTGGAGCCAACGCCTCGCCGCGAAGACAACCTACCACGACGGCCCCGCCGTTGGTTTGCGGAAAACAAACGTCGCACGCCAGAGAATCCATCACACGTGACCGCGCCAATGGCCGCCAACTCAGAAAGTGCCGTTTCCAGTTGCGACAGCAAGAGCCCCGTCGCCGCAAGCAAATCTTCAAAGAACAACGCGCCGTGAGTGCAAAGTGCTTCGTACGCCAAGTCAGCGGAGCCACCCAAATCGGCTGGTGGGCTCTCGCGGTCTGCCGGCAACAGCCAATTCGTTTGGGCTCGCTCGAACAAGGCAATCGGGGCTGAGCGCGTCAGTGTTGGGTTGCTCTGGCGGTCATCGTTCCGCCGCGGCGCCGTCAATCGCCCCCAGGATGCTTCGCCCGTCATCGAAAGTTCATCCAGCCAGGCGGGATCATAATCGCGAATTCGCGACGGCAGGACTTCCCGCTCCCACGCCACCGCAGGAGCTTCAAAACCTTGGAGTTGCCCAATGACTTCTCGCAAAGATCCGCGGCCATCAAGCTGCGAAGCTGACGCGGCATGCTGGAATTCGCAAACAAACTGCCAATACGCGGCTGGGGAAACCGGGCGCACCCGGCGTCGAGCCCCGGCAAGCGTCAGGCGATGAATCCTCGCCAGCAACCGCCGGTCACACCATTCCACATCTTGCTGTTCGCTAGTAGGCGCTGTGAAGTGCCCACGCAACACGGCTCCTTCCCCTTCCAGGGCTTCCAACGCCGCTTCAACAGCTGATGCCGGCAGTGCTAAGTCCTGTGCGAGTGACTTCGCCGTCAACGGACCGCGAAACTCCATATGGCCGTGCACCATCGCTCGGATGGCATCCGTTGAAGTGACCTCGCGCTGCAACGCTTTTGGCAAGCTAAGTGATGGTTGCAGACATGCCTCGGCAGCAAGCCGGGAAGCGTAGATTGCTTGAATCTCGGGCAACCGTTCCGCCGCCGCCCAGAGGTCATTCTCACCCACGCCGACGAGTTTGATAGCGCGAGCGGTGGCGACAAGCTCGGCAAAATGAACGTGCCAATCCGCGGCAAGTTTTTCCGGCAATGCCACGAAGTTGTTGAGCGCGTCGTGCAGTTCGTCCGGTGAACGCACCAACGGCCAGGCCTCTTCACACACTTGGGCGATAGCCTGCGGATCGAGCCTGGCCAGGTCATCAAAATCGGACGAGTTGAACATTCGGCGCGTGGCAACAGCGCGAGCTCGCCGCTCCTCCAGCGGAGCATCATCCAGGAACGCGTAGGGGTTGGCGTTCAGTATCTCATACGCAAACGGCGAAGGTTCCCGCGTATCGCGGGGCAACAATTCAACCTCGCCAGCTTTGACGTCCCGTAGCAAGTCCAGCCAGCGGTCAACATCCATGGCCTCGCGGAGACAATCATCAACCGTCTGCCGAACGAGAGGGTGATCAGGAATCTCGATATCGCCAACGACGTTCTCCAGGCATTGCGTCGTCGCCGGGAACACGGCCGTCAGCAAGTCTTCCGCCCGCATTCTTTGCAGATGTGGCGGAACGCGTTTCCCGCCTTGCTGCCGCAACAAGGCCAATGCTCGCGAGGCATTCCAGCGCCACCGCAACTGGAACATCGGAGCAGCCAACAAAGCTTGCTCCAAGAGTGACATCGCATTCTCAGCAGTCAGCATGCCGAACAATTGCTCGACCGGAAAGCTGTGCTGAGTACCCAACGAGAGCACAATGCCATCATCATCCGCCGCGGCCTGAAGTTCAAAATCAAACGAGCGGCAGAACCGCTTCCGCATCGCCAGACCCCATGCGCGGTTGATGCGGATTCCCCAGGGCGAATGAATCACCAACTGCATTCCGCCGGACTCGTCAAAGAACCGCTCAAAAACGATCCGCTTGCCGGTCGGCACAAGCCCCAAAGCATTGCGTTGCGCGGCGGCATATTCAGCGATTTGCCTTGCGGCCCACTCATTGAGTTGGCAATC
>CALJLD010000262.1 GCA_937982665.1 uncultured Planctomycetales bacterium | reverse complement strand
GAATCGCAAGTCAGCACGCCAAACATGACGGGAATGCCACTGCGGACGGAAATCTCGGCAAACTGCCGGCTGATGGACTGATTGATGTGTTGATCGTGCGACGTCTCGCCGCGAATCACCGCCCCCAGGCAGACGACGGCGTCAATTCCGCCACGAGTGACAAAGCGTTGCGCCACCATAGGCAGCTCGAATGCGCCAGGCGTCCAGGCGACAATGATATCTTGATCGGCGACGCCGGTTGCGCTCAGCGTTTGTACGGCGCCTTCAAGCAATCGCTGGGTAATTGACTCGTTGAACCGCGACACAGCAATCGCGATGCGGACATCGGAGGGGCGATTCGTGATTTCGAAAGTACGCGGCACGCGATTGGGATCTTAGAAGATGCTAGGGGAGAACGAGTGGTTGGCGGAATCAATTCCGCCCGAGCGAGATTATTTGGGAGAACGCTTGCGCGTTCCATTGGAATTTGCCGTCTTGCGCGAAGGACGTTTTGTGGCTTGAGCCGCGGCCTCGGTTTCCAACAAACGTAATTTGGTTCGCAGGCCGCCGCGGGCCGAAAAACCTCCCATGCCGCCGGAGGCGACGACCCGATGGCAAGGCACAACCAAGGGTGTCCGGTTTTGCGCCATGACCGTGCCCACCGCGCGGGCCGCACGTGGCGAACCGGCGACCTTGGCGATCTCTCCGTACGTCCGGGTCTGTCCGAGGGGTATCTGGCGAACAGCGTTGATCACGGCCTGTTGAAACGGGGTGCACCACGATTGATCGATCTCAATGTCCAGCAGATCATCCGGGTTGCCGTCCAGGAACTTTCCCAGGCGACGGACCAGAGGACTGGCTTTGCTGGTCACGGCAAGTGCAGGCTTGGATTCTTTGACGCTGCCAGAGTTGTAGGAGATGTCGCGATCCTCGAAGGCGGCTTTGGGCAAAGCGCGCAGGGCCGCTTGTGGATTGGCATGCGCGAACGTCACGGCCAACAAAGTGTCACATTTGGAGGATTCACTATTTTGCGAAGCAACGGCCAGCCAACCGAAGGCCGTTTTGTGCGTAAACACATGAGTTGCTTCGACTAGTGACGCTGGCACAACTGCACCTCCTGGCACGACTTCCGTCGAGAATCCGGCTGGGTTTACACTCGCTTCCGCGGCATTCTATACTGAAGATGGTGTGGAACAAGCGGCGACATCAGCGTCGCGAGGCACCTTTGATCTTTGATTCTTGAGAATAAAAGGAACGTCGAATGAATCCTTATGGATCACTTTGCGACGATTTCTATATCAACATGACTCTGGGAACGGAGATGGAACTTCCCAGCAGTCGTGAGACGATTCTGCACTACTTTGAGCGGTTGCAACGCGAATACCCCACGATGCGGAACTTTTACAGCCGCGACAAAGGGGACTTCGTCCTGGAAGAGGACAAGGAGCGGGGGCACTACCGTTGGGCAACCGTGGAAAACAAGCGTGTGTGCTCCGGTCACGTCAACCCAGAGACCGTTGAGCAAGCGCTGGGGCAGCATCAGCTTGTGCTGGAACTGATCCCCTACATGTTGTCCGTCAGCCCAATGGATTGCGAGGCGCTGGACCTGCTGTTTGGCTTTGATTTCACCTATCGCGGCAACCACAACGAGTTGGTCACCGAGGCACTGGGTGTTCACCCGGCACTTGAGAAGCTGGCCGATTACCCCGGCGCGACGGTCATCAGCCATGAGCCGTTGATTCGGCTGGCCTTGGATGAGGAATGCCGGATGCAGTGCCAGGTGAATATCGAGACGCGAACGAGCGCCTATCACATTCGCACTGGCGAGTTCCCCGAAGAGCAACTCAGCGTCTATGTCACGGCCCGGCAATACGGCAGCCTGGAGCCGGGTTCAACCTTTGGCAGCACGATTGAGCGGTTGCTCCGCACGTGTCGCGATTTGACGGACGACTATGTCGCGGAAAATGTGTTGGCTCCGTTACAGAAGACCATCGCTTTGAAGTAGCTTTAATAGCATTGCCTGACTGAGTGAAATAGAATGTTGCCGGCGGGCAGCTTCTAACACTCCTGAGGCCATCATGATTTTGCGCGCTGGTTCTTGCTGTTTTGCTTTGGTGTTCTTGATGAGTTTCTCAACGTCTTGTGCGGTTGAGGATACTGCTGCTGAGGAGAATGCCAGTGCGCGCGCCAGTGCTCCGGATGGGGTTGTTCAGGATGGGAGCGCTCAGGACAACGCCGCTCAAAAGCAGAGCGCGGAGCAGTTCAGCCGCGAGATCAAATTGGACTACTTGCTTTCGCTGCCTGCGGAATATGAATCGCAGGAATCCTGGCCGCTGGTCTTGTTCTTGCATGGCGCTGGAGAACGCGGCAGCGATGTCAACCAGGTCAAGGTTCACGGTCCGCCGAAGTTAGTTGAGAGTGGTGAGGAGTTCCCGTTCATTCTTGTTTCGCCACAGTGTCCGATGACCGTGACCGCGGCGGATGGACAACAACGCCGAGGTTGGTGGGATCCGGTTTCATTGACGGCGCTCTTGGATGAAGTCATCGCCAAGCACAACGTGGATCAGAACCGTGTCTACGTCACTGGGCTGAGCATGGGCGGGTTTGGCACTTGGGCGTTGGCCGCCCATACGCCGCATCGCTTTGCGGCGATTGCCCCAATTTGTGGTGGCGGCGATCCCACGACCTGCAATCGCCTGACGAACATGGGCGTTTGGGTGTTTCACGGCGGCCAAGACCGCGTGGTGCCGCTGGACCGCTCGCAACGAATGGTGGACGCTCTCAAGGAAGCCGGTGTGGACCTGAACTTCACCATCTATGAAGAGGCTGGTCACGATTCCTGGACGGCCACGTATGACAATCCCAAGCTCTACGAGTGGCTGCTGAGCCATTCATTGGATTCCGACGAGTAGGCCCAGCCGGCAGCGCAATGTTGGGCGGTGTTATTGGCAGCGGTATTGGTGCATACCTGGGCAGAGCGAAGTGTCCAGATGCGTGGACAGCGTGCTGCCATGACTGTCTCCCAGGCGGAATTCACGTGTGTTTTGCGGCGACTTGCCCAGGCCTACGCGAATCTTATAATCTCGTGATTGCATTTTCGCACTCCGTCAGCGGCCCGCGAAAATCGCGTCATAGCTCGCTGAGTCATATCACGTTGGGAGATTGCCATGTCCGAAGTCGCGACCTTTACTGATGACAACTTTGTTGACGAAGTACTCCAATCGGACACGCCTGTGCTCGTCGACTTTTGGGCGCCTTGGTGCGGCCCGTGCCGGCAGATCGCCCCGCTGGTTGACGAAATCGCCCGCGAGCAAACCGACATCAAGGTCGGCAAAGTGAATATCGACGAGAGCCCCAAGTACTCTCAAGAGTACGGCGTGACCGCCATTCCAACTTTGATGATCTTCAAGTCAGGTCAAGCCGTGGAGAAATTCACCGGCATCCAAACCAAGCAGCGGTTGGAAGAAGCCCTGCAGGCGGCTCGCTAAGCACCATCGCGTTTTGCGATTGAGGTGCTTGCGGTTGCACCAAACAAATGGCTAATCAAACTCGGCGCTGCGGCTCTCATCGGGGGCCGGAGCGCCGTTTCCATTTGCTGGCCGCTTGGTATGAGCACCGCCGTTGTGGTCGGAGATCTCACCATTTGCTGTGAGATTGTTTGATCGCGAGCCTTCGCCATTCTCTGACGGCTCGCTGCCATCGGTGACTTCGTGGGCATCGACTTCGTGGGAATTGCCGGAATATTCCGTCGCCTCGTGACCGTTGCGCCCATTTGAGGCCGTTTCGGCTGCGTGCGAATCATGGGATTCGGCCGACGGTTCATCCCAATCATCATCGTGAGCGTGATCCGGCGTTGACTGGGCATGGACCGGAACTTGTTGCTCTGGCTGCTCCGTAGAGCCCTCATCTGGATGTTCGTCCGCCGCGGCGGGGACATTCGCCGTTTGCTCCTCAGAATCTGTCTCTGATTCGTCCTCGTCGCCTATTCGGCCGCGAGAGAACGTAAAATCGGCCTCTTCTTTTTCGTAGCGGTCGAACTCGTCCTCACCGGATGAGAATTCAGCCGCTTCCGCAGAACCGGAGAGGTATCGGGCATATGACTGATAAAGCACAGGCACAAGGATCAACACCCAAACGGTTGCCATCATCAAGCCATAGGCCAAAGCAGCGGCCATGGGTTGAACAACCTGCGCCTGCAATGAGGTCTCCCACAAGATTGGCAACAAGCCAGCAACCGTGGTGATGGAAGTCAACACCACTGCGCGGAAACGCTGCTGACCGGCCGAGAGCAAAGCTTCACGCAGATGCATTCCCTGGCGACGCCGCGCATTGATGAAGTCAATCAACACGATGGAATCGTTGGCCAAAACGCCCATCAAGGCGACAATCCCGAAGAAGCTGAACAAGCTGAGGGTCATTCCCAGGAGCAAGTGTCCCAGCACGGCGCCAATCATGCCGAAGGGGATAATCGCCAAGATGATGGCGGGCTGCGTGTACGAGCGAAATTCGATCGTCAGCAACAAGTACATACCAAACAAACAGACAATCGTCCCGCCCATCAGGCTGACCATTGATTCGCGAAACTGTTCTTGCGCTCCGCCCCAGGAAATCGTCACGCCGGGAAACTGCTCTTTGAATTCCGGCGTCTCAACGTGAGCGCGGATTTGTGCGGCAATGACTTCCGCGTTGGCTTTGTTTGTGTCGATATCGGCCGTGACCGTAATCGCGCGTTGTTGGTCTATACGGTTGATGGAAGCGTAGCCAAGTGCTTCTTCTCGCTCCGCCAGTGAGGCAAGCTTCACTTCATCACCATCGGGCGTGCGCACGCGAATTTCTTCAAACGATGCGGCGACGCGCTCTTCTGGCGGGTAGCGAACCATCAGCTTGACTTCGTTGCGGCCACGTTGCAGCCGCATCACTTCTTCGCCATAGAAAGCCGCGCGAACGGTCCGGGCCAGGTCCGCCTGACGAATGCCAAGGCTCTTGGCTTCCGGGCGGACACGAATGCGAATCTCGCCTTTGCCGGGATCGTCATTGTCTTCGACGTCGTATACGCCATCGAACGATGCCAACTTTTCTTTGGTGTTCTCAACGGCGACTTGCAATAGCTCCATTGCGCCGCCCTGAACTTTGAATTCAATGCCGTTGCTGGAGGGCATCATCTGCGGTTTGACATACACGACAGATTCCGCGCCGACGGTTGGCCGCATCTTGTTGTGCCGCTCACGCCAGCGATTGATGATCTCCTCGCTGGTGATATCGCCGCGCTCTTCAACGCGCATCAGCTCGACCCAAACTTCGCCAAAATGCTCCGCCGCATTTTCCGTACCGCCAGGTTGTGGATTGCTGGAACTTCCCACACTGCGATAGATCAAGTTGGCAAGCTTTTGATCCGGCGGGAAGTTTCTGTCCTTCTCGATTTCCGCCAGGGCCTCGCGCAGCGATTGCTCTAAATCGGACGTGGCTTTGTCCGTAATGTGCCCCAATGTTCCGGCGGGAAATCGCACTCGAACGGAAATGATATCTCCGTCAATGTCCGGCGCAATCTGCACCGGCATAAATCCACCCAAATACAAGCCAACCAACAGCAGTAGAGACGAGATCGCCACACTATAAACAAGCAGCGAATTCCGCAGGGCCCAACGCAGTGTTGGCAAATAGTAGCTGCCAATCACTTTCTCCAGGCCAGAGGTGACCGCGCGCCGCGGGTAATCAGCAAGCCGAATCAAGCCGGCAAACGGTGCCAGGAACCAATTGATGACTTTCTTCCAGAGTCGCGTGGGGCCGTGCGCGCCTTCACCAGGACGATGCCGCAAATGGCAAGGCAGAATGATCAAGCTTTCGAACAGCGAGATCAGCAACATGGCAATGATTGCCAGCGGCATTACTGCGATGAATTTGCCCATCATGCCTGTCACAAAGAACAGCGGCAAAAAGGCAATCACCGTTGTCAACACCGAGGCGATCACACTCGGAGCAACTTCCAACGTGCCATCGATCGCCGCCTTGATGCCAGACTTGCCCATCTGGCGGTGCGAGTAGATATTCTCGCCGACAACAATCGCGTCATCGACGACAATGCCCAACCCCATCACAAACGAGAACATGGTCAGCATGTTCAACGTGTCGCCATTGGCGAGCATGATTGCACCGGCGCCAAAAATACTGATGGGAATTCCCAAAGCCACCCAAAACGCGAGGCGGATATTCAGGAACAGGCTCAGCACGACAAACACCAGGATCAAACCCCAGATGCCGTTGTCGGTGAGCATATCCAGACGATCCTGGACAAATTGGCTTTGATCAAACCAATCAACTGCCTGAAAGCCTTGCGGAAGCGTGGCTCTGCGTTTGGCGAGGTAATCCCGGACCTCTTCGACAACCAAAATGATGTCTTCTTGAGCGGTGGTCTGGACCTCAATGGTCATCGCCTGTTGGCCGTCAACCCGACTGAACCGGGCCGCATCCTGAAAGCCATCATGAACGGTTCCCAGGTCGTTCACGGTCAGGACAACGCCGCTGGGGTCAGTCAGCACCGGCAGTTTGCCAATATCGCGACCGCGAGTGTATTTGTTGTTCCCTCGGACAAGAAATTCCCCGCCGGCCGTCTTCATGTTGCCAGCCGGCGTTTCCACATTCTCACGGCGGATGGCGTCGGCAACCTCGGCCAATGTCAGGTCATACTTGCGAAGCGTGGCTTCCGGGATCTCAAGATCGATCTGATAGGGACGAGCCCCCATCAAGGTGACCTGACTGACGTTGGGGAGATTAAGAATCTCGTCGCGAAGCTGCTCTGTCAGTTGGCGAAGTTGCCATTCATCGGCGACGTTGTCCGGCTCACCGCCGATCACGGCCACGCGTATCGCAGGCGAGCGCATTGTGATCTGCCGAACGACCGGATCTTCCGCATCGAGCGGGAAACTGGGGATGCGGTCAATCTCGGAACGAATCTCGTTGAGTGCGCGCTGAGCGTCTGCCTCAACTTCCAATTCGCAGATGACGGAGCCGGAGCCTTCACCCGAGATTGACGAGACCTTTTTGACGCCCTCAATCGAGCGAACGGCCTCTTCGATCTTCTGGCAGATGCTCTGTTCAACTTCTTCCGGGCTTGCACCGGGATACGCAACGCTCGCAATCACAATTTCCAGTTGGAATTGTGGGAACGATTCGCGGCGCATAAATGCCAACGAACCAATCCCCACCACCAACACGGCAATCATGATCGTGTTGACCGCAGGCGGGTTGCGAACTGCCCACTTGACGAGGTTGCGAAGCATGGTTTGAAAAACTCAGAAACTCATCATGGCAGCCGGCATTTCACCATTGTCATGACGTTTGAAGTCCTTGAATTCAAGTCTCGGGTCGTTGCTGGCTAGTTGTTTGTTGGTGCTGAATTGTCTTCGCTTTCTCGATCAGCGACGATCACCACATCCATGTCATCAGAAGCATAAAGCAAAGGCGAAACAATCAGCTGTGCCCCCGGCGGAAGCGGAGGATTGATGGTGTCTTGTTGGACTAACACGGCGCCTGGGATCGCCCGGGCGACTTGCACTTTGTGGATGTGCAGCTTGGCATCCTTGGCGCCGTCAAGGAATTCGCCGGCGGTCATGGAAGTGGTGTAAATCCGGCCGTTCATCCGCAGCGCTTCTTCCGGAATGCGGACCAGGTTGCCGGTGGGAGGCACGTGTAACGTCACGGAAACAAACATCCCGCGAGCGAGGCTGGGTGGCGCTGCGCCGCCGCGCTGGCTCAAGGCTTCATCCACGCGAATCCTACAAGGCACGGTTCGTGTCCGCTCATTCATGGCCGAGCCTTCAAAGCGGACCAGTTGACCTGCCCAACTGAATTTCTGTTCCCCAACGCTCAACGTGATGGTGGCGCTGATGTCCGGAACTTGATAGAAGTCGCGTGCTCCCATTTGCGGGAGGGAAAGACTTGAGCGGTCTGTTAACGCCCAGATCCAATACAGGTCCTCAGTCAGCAAGCTGCAGCTGACCTCCATTTGCGAAACATCTTCAACAATCAACAATTCCGTTCCACGCTGGACAAAGTCACCTTGTTCGATCGACTCGGTGGCGATGACGCCGGAGATGGGCGCTTTGACAATCGTGCGGTCCTTATCCAGTTGCGCGATCTTCTTTCGCGTTTCGACGAGCGACTTCTGGGCTTCGAGCTTTTCTTTTCGCGTTGGGATCAAAGACTTGGTGTTGAGCAAGGTCTGCAAAGCATTTTCCATCCGCGTGACTTCGCCTTCGGCAGAGTCAATTTGAGCCGCGGTGACAACCTCGACAATGGTGGACTTTGCCTGAGCGTCTTTGAGCCGTTGGACGTCACGCTCCGCGCGATCGACATCTTTCCTTGCTAACTCAATCAGCCGATCCGTGTTGGTCGCTTCCAATTCCAATTGGCGAAGGTCGACTTCGTTTTGAGTCAACTCGCGGTCAAGCCGCTGCAACTCCAGTTCGTATGGCTCCGGATCAATCTTGCAGAGTTCGGTCCCGGCTTCGATGTATCGCCCCGCGCGGATATCCGTCGACTTCTCGATGATGCGGCCGGCGACTTCCGCCGCGATACGGATCTCGCGATGGGGCATGACGTTGCCGTTGACGTTGACGTCAATGGCACCCACATTCCGATCGATCGGCTCGACGCGGACTTTGGGGATGTTTGACTCAGGCGTCTTTTGGCCGGGATCGGCCTTGAGTGAAGCGAGAACCCAGCAACCGCCGATGCCGAAGGCTAGAAGGGCGACCGGAAGAACCTTGTTCGTGAAAAAACTCATAAGTCAAAATCGCTTGATGGATCCTGGCCCAAAGCCATGACACCTGATATTCCCAGGTGGTTCGTAGCCAACTTGTAATTGTAGGCGATCCCCTGGCCAGAACTATGTGAATTCGTCCGCTGTGCGGCCAAATCGGGCATCTCTTAACGATTTTCTCGCTGAAATGGGGGTGAAACGCACGACCCGCTGCGACCGTTTGCTGGCGAATTGAACCGTATTTGCAATCAGGCAGCTAACAGACAATACCGCCGTTGGTTGAGTCCAGATTCGGCAAAATCGGGTGGGCTCGAAGCTGCGACGCGCATATGGCTACCGTTTGCTTTGGCCGAATCTGCCCCGCAACGGCGCGTTTGCACTTTCACGATACGCGTGCGGTGGCGTTGTTCGTCAATATCCCAGGCAAGATGCACAAATCTGACACAAATCATTGCGAACCAATCGGCTAGCCGTAATGATCTGTCCAGAGCAAGAATAAAACTGGGCGGATTGGCTCAGCACGGACCCCTCAACATGAAGGTGAGACTTAATGAATGCACCAGGTGCTGGAGCTGCGATTGGTGGAATGATCTGCGGGTTTGTGATTGGGCTGGCCATTGCGGCGCTGATTGGTGGCCTCATCCTCAAGTTGTGCTGCAGTCTGTTTAACAAGATGCGCGGCGATTCCGGAGTGGCAGGGCCGCCGACCTATCCCAGTTATGACCAACCATATGACCAGCCCTATGGCCAGGCCCCGGCCGGGTTTGGCTCCGGAACGCCAACAGGTGCAAACCCATACGCGGCCCCGTCCACAATGCCGGCGTCTCAACCAACCGCCATCCCCGGAGCATACGCCGGACGCGGTGTGCCTGAGCCCAGCTACGGCAAAGCTGTTGGCATCGTGCTGCTTCGCGCGGTGATCAACCAGGTGATTGGCTTCATCATTGGGTTTGTTGGCGGAATGGCCGCCGGCCCGGCCGTTGCCCCCGCCCCGAATCCCCAGCGGCCTGACGATGCGTTCCAAGCGATGTTCGACTCAATGGGAATGCAAGTGCCAATTCTCATCGCCTCGACGTTGATCTCGTTCTTCGTTGGCGCTGCCATTCTTAAGCTGATGTTGCCAACGTCCTACGGTCGAGCCTGCCTGGTCCATTTGCTCGAGTATTGTGTTTACATCGTGATCGGCATCATTATCTTCGTGGCGATCTTTGCTTTGTTCATGGCATGAAGCTAAGACTCCGGCGGTGAGCACCCGTTCCTATTGTCCGAACTTGGCCTTGACGGCTTCGATCCCGGCGCGGAAACAACCTATATCGCTAGCGAATGTGAGGATTCGGCAGCCCATCTCGCGCTGACGTTCTGCCGCGGCAGGGCTAGCGGGGACGGTTCCCCAGACCTTGCCGTGTTTTTTCGCGGCAGCGGCGACCTTTTCGTAGCATTCCCAAACGCGTTCGTTCTCCAAATCCCCGACAATCCCCAGCGATTGCGAAAGATCTGAAGGACCAACAAACAACAGATCGACATCGGGAATTGCCGCGATGGCGTCAACTTCGTTGACGGACTGGGCCGTTTCAATCTGCACGCCCACCATTAAGTCACGGTTGGCGTCTTCGGCAAATTGCTTGACCGACTTGCCAGCGTATAGAGCATCGCGTCCGCCGTTGTTCATTCCGCGAGTTCCCCGCGGGGCGAACTTCGCCCACTGGACGAATTGCTCGGCTTGTTCCGCGGAGTTCACCTGCGCCGCCATCACGCCGTCCGCGCCCGCCTCCAGGCATTGCGTGACAATGGCGTAATGCACCGGCGCCGCCCGGACAAACGAATAGAATCCGTGGCCTCTCCCGGCCGCTGTGGCCACCAGCATCTGCTCATATGTCAGGCCAGCGTGTTCCTGGTCCAGCCAGAAGCCGTCAAAGCCGCCCATGAATCCGAACATGTCGACCAGGACCGGCGATGTAATCCGGCCAAGTGCGAAGAAGTTAAGTGTGCGGTCCGCCGTGGCTATGAATTCTCGAAGTGTGGGCATGGCGAGAGGGAAGGGTGAAGAGGTAAGGGGAAAGGGATAAGGGGCTAGGGCAAAGGCGAAGAAAGCAGACAGGAGGTCGTGGGGGCTCTCTAGGCCTGGAGTGTCTTGGCGATGTTCTCTCGTGTGACCGGTTCAATGACGCCGCGTTCGCAGATGAGCGCCTTGATGAGGCTTGCGGGCGTGACATCGAACGCGGGGTTGTAGACCTTGACGTCGTTGGGCGCAGTGTGGCGGCCAAAGCCGTGCGTGATCTCCTCCGCCGCACGCTCTTCGATGGGGATCTCCTCGCCACTGGCCAGGCTCAAGTCAAACGTGCTGGAAGGCGCCGCAACGTAGAAGGGAATCTCATGTGCCGCCGCCGCGAGCGCCACCTGATAAGTGCCAATCTTGTTCGCGGCGTCTCCATTCGCGGCAATGCGGTCCGCGCCGGTCACAACGGCCTGTACGCGGCCTTCTCGCATCACGTGGGCTGCCATGGAGTCGCAAATCAACGTCACGTCAATTCCGCGCTGCTGTAGTTCCCAAGCAGTCAATCTCGCGCCTTGCAGCAAAGGACGTGTTTCGTCGGCATAAACATGCAATGTCTTGCCGGATTCCGCAGCGGCAAAGAACACCGCCAAAGCTGTTCCGTAATCGGCCGTCGCCAGTCCGCCGGCATTGCAATGCGTGAGGACCCCCTGGCCATCGGCCAGCAGCGCAGCACCGTGACGTCCAATCGCGCGACACATCTGCCGATCTTCTTCCGCAATGCGATGCGCTTCGTCCAGCAGCGCACTGCGAATGGCGTCCGTCCCTTGCCCTTGCTGGCTTTGTGCGAAATTCCGTATGCGGTCCAAAGCCCAAAACAAATTCACTGCCGTCGGCCGACTCGTCGCCAGGTACGAAGCGACCTCTTCCAATCGCGCCATAAACTCCGCTTCGCCTTGGTCAGCGGCTGATTGAACACCAACGCAAACACCGTACGCTGCCGCGATGCCAATCGCCGGCGCGCCGCGCACACGCAGCATTTTGATCGCTTCCCAAACCTGCTCAACGGTGGCACATTCGATGTGCTTGAATTCCGTCGGCAGCAATGTCTGATCAATCATCCGCAACCGGCCATCCACGTCGCCCACCCACTCCAGCGTGGCCGGATGAGTTGAAGTCTCCGTCGTCATGGCGTCCTCCTTGGATGGAAAATGGCGTTCCGTGTCGCGGGCACTCACCGCCAAAAGGCTCTCTTCTCCGAAACTTGCTGGCGGACCCCTGTTGTAGCGTTATCCTGGAGTCGAAGCCAGCGGCCCAGAGTTGCTTCCAAACTGCCATTGCCGAATTCAGGCGGTGTGATGTCAGGCACTGATCAACAACACAGCACGAAGAAAACCATTCGTCCGCGGAGCGCATTTTGCTTCGCCGTGGTTGTGACATTGATCGCTATTGGTGGCCAATTTCCGTACGCGCTGTTGCCAGCATTCGCGCAAGATACCGGCCAGCAAACAGCTGCCGGTCAAAGCGCGGCCATCGACGCCGGTCAACCGGCCGAAGATCCGCTTAACCTGGGTGAGTTTGAACTTCCGCTGGAATATGCTCCCGGCGAGGAGGAAGGCCGTGGATGGCTCTGCCCAAGTTTGCAACCAGCGCCCAAGCAACGGGCGATGTTTATTGTGCGTCAGGAGATGATTGCGACGACGGAGCCCAAAGGCGAAACGGTGCCCATCGATTTGCTTTTCCCCGCGCCGCGAAACCTGGGCGAACAGCGCCGCCTGGCCAG
>CALJLD010000261.1 GCA_937982665.1 uncultured Planctomycetales bacterium | reverse complement strand
CAGCAACGCGTGAACAAAGCTGGACTTTGTCTTGATCGTCACAACGGCTTCATGTTCCTGGTAGCCGCGAAGTGTCGCAAAGAACTCCAACGCCCCAGCGTCCTGACAAACACGGCCGGCCATGACGATCTTCTTTGCTTCCGTATCGAACCAGACATCGGCGTCAGGCGATGCTTTTTTCATATCTTTGGCTTCAACCGGCTGCTCAATCGGCGCATCCCAATCCACCGTGGCTCGGCTGGCGACGGCATCCTGGTCATCTTGCTTGCCGTCGTCGCCGGTCTGGCCTGTGCCTTGCTGAGTGCCGGACTGGTCCTGGAGCCCATCGCTTGCATCCTCAATGTCAACGGTCTCCGTCTGCAGGCTGACCGGCGAAGTCTGCACATACGAATTGGTCGCCGCTGCCTGCTGCGAGGCCTCGTCACCGCAGCCCAAGCACGAAGTCAAACCGAACGCGAAAACGGCTGCCGTGGCAGTTTTGATGACTTGCAGTTTCTGGTTCATGAAGGACTCCTGATATCGCAAGATAGCTGGCGATGGCATTTGGCGGGCAATCGGCTGGCGACTTGGATTGGACTTAACAATCGAACTTAACAAACGGCACAAACAAGAACAGCTCAAGCAAGAAAGGAGGCACAGACTGGGAAACTCACACCTGGAGATTGCCCACCTTATTGCTAAGATACCCCTTCTGAAAATTCCCGTCTCGTAAAAATCCCGTCTGCAGATTCTCGTCCGCGAAGAGCCCCATCGTCGGCAAGCGCGCTCGCCGGCAATAAAGTTCATGGGCAAATAGCTCGCTGGCAACATAGCGCCAACGTCTGCTATCGCGGACATCAGGCATCATTGCAAACGACGCGCCGCAGGAAAGGCCCGCTTTTTCATGTCGATCACGACAACACCTGTCGAAGAAAACGGCGCTGCCGCCGCCCAAATAAACACCATGCCGGAGATCTTCGGCGAAAACCCTTGGCGGAAAACGGCCCCGGCACAAGTCAAAAAGGCCGACATTTCATCCTGCGACGGCAAAGCCTGGCATGCCTGGCGCGAAATCCTGCGTGAGCGCGCGAAGGGTCTTGCACTCTGGCAGCGCGAATCCGCGTCGCCGCTTCGCTGGGGATTGGAAACCGAGCCGTCAGAACTGTCGCTGCTTGATGACATCTATGGCTACTCGCTGGCCAGGCGGAAGAGTTCCAGCCGCAAGCAGCCCAAGACCACGAAGAAATCCAAGAAGGCCAAGAAATCAAAGGCAAATCGCCAAACGCAGGCAACCGACTTTCCCGCAGATCAAGTCGTTCGCGCTTGGTTGGCCGAGTCCGAAGGCGCGGCAGTTTCATCTTCCTTCGTGACCGAATCCTTAGCCTGGTGCTACGCCTTGCCGCGGCTGGCGCAAGATCTGCCTGCCGGTTTGTGGTGGGAGTTGGCTGGCCGTCTTGTCGAAACGGTTCGCGACGCGCAAAAGGAAGATCCACAATCCGCACCGGCCGCCTTCCAGATCTTGGCTGCCGAAGCGGCGCTGGTCTTGGGTGCCGGACTGGATGACCTGAGAGTATGTCGCGATCTGGCCAAGGCTGGAGGCGCGGCACTGGTCGCCGCTTTTGACCAGCTGCTCGATGGCGAAGGGACGCCGCACCGCGATTACCTTGCCGAGTTGCGACCGCTTGCGGCTTCGTGGCTGCGCTGTCTGCGGCTGTTGGATAACAATGACCTGCTGGCCAACAAACAAGTTCGCAAGGCGCTCAAGCAGTTTGATGAAGTGCTGTTGGGCGTGGCACGGCTTTCCCGATTGGATGGCTCGCAACATCTTGGGCCTGGTGGCGAGATGGCGACAGCACTCAGCTCAAGCTTTGTGCGGCATCTTGCGGACGCGGCCGAAGATCCGGATGTCGGCACAGCGCTTCGCGTTGCATTTGGGCTGGCCACGCGCGCTGCTGACGCGGAAGAAGCCGACGACCATTTCGATGTGGCCAAGAACGCGGAGTGGAGTGACCTGGCCGTGTTGCGCTCGTCCTGGCGGCAGTTTTCACCCAGGATTGTTGTGGACTATGGTCAAGCCGCGACGCGTTTGGAACTCTCCGCCGGAAAACGCGAGTTGCTCGCCGGCGCGTTGAACACGCAACTGACCATCGATGGTTCGTCCACGCCGGTGACTTCCAGTTGGTCATGTGTTTGTTGGCAATCCGATAGCGATTGCGATTATTTAGAATTGGAAACACATCCCGCTCCCGGCTTTCTGCTGCAGCGAAGTATCATGCTTGCACACGAGGACTGCTTCGCGTGGATTGCGGATTCCATCGCCTGGGGCCGCGAACATACCGTCGAGTATCAAATCAAATTGCCGTTGGCGAATGGGATTAGCTGTGACGCTTCGGACGAGCACACGGAACTGGAACTTCGCGGCAAGAAGAAGTCCCTGGCACGTGTGCTGCCGATCGCGTTGCCGGAATGGCGCTCCGCCGCACGTAATGGCCAACTTCAGGCTGAGAATGGCCAATTGACTTTGCGACAAAGCCAACACGGCTGGGGAATGTACGCTGGCGTGTTCATTGATTTGGAGCCGCCGCGCTTGAAGCGACAATTCACCTGGCGGCAACTCACCGTGGCGGAAGACCGCAAGATTCTGACGCCGGACCTGGCCGTTGCGCAACGTGTGCAGTGTGGCAACAAGCATTGGGTCTTCTACCGATCGATCGGCGCTCGCGGCAACCGCACATTCCTGGGCATCAACGTCTCAACGGAATTGCTCGCTGCGCGATTCGACACCGACGGCGAATACGAAACGCTGGTGGAAGTGCTTTAGAGTGGCGCCATCACGAATTCAATAACCGATCGCCAGTCCGTTCAGACGGCGAATCTTTCCGCCGCGAATCACTCGTGGATCGCGATCGATGGAAAGTCCTGCCCAAAAACCCATCTGAAATCCGCCGAAGCTCTCGATGGTCGTCGCGATGACTCCGCGCTGTTGAATCTCTTCCAACAACTGTGCATCGAGTTCGGGGGCCTGAAACTGGCCTTGATAAAAACGCGGTTGATCCGCGGCCTGTTGTGGCGACAAGCCGTTGGCCAGGCAATTCAGCACGCATTGCCAGGAAGCGTTGACGTTGCCGCTGCCGGTGGCGCTCGATGCCAGTACCGGCTTATCGTCCCGCGTGACAATCAGCGGCGGACCGTGATCGGCAATTCGTCCGCCTGGGCCAGCGTTGGCCACGGCCTGTTGTTGTCCGGCAGCCGAGTCCGGAATCGAAACACCATCGACAAACAGGCCAGTGGTTCCCCAACCGGCCGTGTTGATTGTGTGCAAGATCGCCGCCACGTTGCCAGCTTCGTCAACAGCCACAACCGCATCGGAATGTTCCGAAGGCTTCGGCATCGGCAGACCATTCAATTCCCGCCACCAGGCATCCCAATCCTGGCCATTGATCTCGTTCCACAACTGCTGACAAAGCTCGGCGTCTGCACACTCTTCCAATGTGAACTCTTCGCGCTTCAAACGCTCAGCCAACAATGCCCTGCCGCGCGGCGAAGCGGCGATCCGCACCGCTTGCTCGATTCGCACGACACTGGCCAGGGCGTCGGCGGATTGTGAATATGGCGGATGCTCGTTCAGCCTTGCCGCCTCGGCGAGGTTGAGCGCCATGCACGTCATCGGTCCGCCCCGATTAGGTTCCGGCAACGTCAGCACATCGTTACCAGCAATTCTCGTTCGCAGCGGTTCACTCCAGGTTGGCTCATACTTCTCCATATCCTCCAAAGAGATCTTGCCGCCGGCTTCTCGCACGGCCGCGACAAAGTTCCGGCCCCATTTGCCGGTGTAGCAGAACTCGGCGCCGTCTGAGACAACGCCGCGCAACGTTGCTGCCAACTCCGGTTGGCGAAAATGATCGCCTTGCGACACAAGGGAATCGTCCGGCTTGAGGAAGACGCTGCGTCCTCCGGCGAAACGCGTTAAGACTTGCGACTTATCGCGAATCAGCGATGCCAAATTCCGCGAGAGCGGAAATCCCTGCTCGGCCAAATCAATCGCTTTGGCGAAAACGCGCTCGACGTCGAGCTTGCCAAACCGCTGATGCAGCGCTTCCACGCCTGCCATAAAACCCGGCACCAAAGTGGCTCGGCCACTGGGTGTGCCGGAACGGGGGATGGAAAGCGGATCGTCCTCTTCGCGCGGCGCGTCATAACAAGCGTTGAGCGCATGAACGCTGCCGTCCGCGGCGTTGAAATAAACGGCCGTCATTCGTCCGGCATAGCTGACCCAACAACCGGCACACAAAGCGATTTGCGCGAGTGCCGTTGAAAGCACCGCATCCGCCGCCGAACCGCCAGCTTGCAACAGCGCAACGCCTTCCTTGATCGCTTCCGGGGCGGTTGTGGCCACCAACATGGCGTTATTCGCGGTTGCCGCTGGGGGCCGAGTATCGATTTGCGCCTGATCACGCTGCGCCGCTGACTGTTGCGAGGCGAACGCTCCCAGCGACTTGTTCCACGCTCCGCTGGAAACTCCAAGCGAAGCGGCAGCAAGCGTGTTCAAGAAGTCACGTCGATTGGGCATGGCAATTCCTCTTCAACTCGCAAGCGCGCAAATTAGCGTCGCTCAAGTAAGAACTCAAGCGACGCGATCCTGGCTTGTCTGCAAGGACGATTTTACTCTTCGCCGCTCAAGTCTGGGCCGGCGATGATAAACACACGGCCGGTCTTTTGGCCACGAGCGGGACTCCAGGCGGAAGTCAGCAAGAAGTCCACTCGACCGTCGCCGTTGACGTCGCCAACTCCTTGAGCGTCAAAACCAAAGGTGTCGCCCGCCTGTTTGCAAGTCCAAGCCGTCAGCAGTTCTCCGTCCTTGCCCGAATGCAGGTAGACCTTCCCGCCAGAGGGCGCTCCCTCACGGTTTTGCCACGCGCCGACAATCAAGTCGCCAATCCCGTCTCCATTTGCGTCGCCAGCGTTGGAGATGGATGTTCCCAGACCTTCGCCGGGTTGTGTCCCTTTGACGTCCAACAACTTTTCACCATCAGCACACGAATAGACAAAGAACCGGCCGACTCCTTGCCCTCCGGCCGAGTCACCAAAATCAGAACAAAACAGATCTGGCACGCCGTCTGCGTTCAGGTCACCAGGAAAGGAAAGGAACATTTGTCCCAGGTTTCGCGCATCGGTTTCCGCTTCAATGGTGAAAGCCAACTCAGGCGAAACCTTGTCCGTGCCGGCTTCAGCAAACTTGTAAACATAGACGCGGCCGCGCTTGCCCGGTCCCGCGTCCTGAGCCCCAACCACCAGGAACGGGTGCTCCATGTCTTCGCTTCCAACGACGGCGCTGCCGTACTTGTCGCCAGCGGCTTCGCCTTCCAGGCGGAACAGCAAGTCACCATTCTCGCCCGAATAACCAAAGCACACTCCGCTGCCAGCGGCTTGGCCATCAGCCGAAAGCGCGGTCACGGCAACATCCGCATGGCCGTCTCCATTGATATCTCCCAGCCCACAAACTTTGTAACCAAACCGCCCGCCGGATTGGTCTCCCCCCATTTTCAGCAGAACAGCGCCATCTTTCCCGGACAGCACTTCCGCAACGCCGCTGCCATTGAGCGGACCGCCAACAATCACATCAGGTGTACCATCCGCGTTGACATCGCCCGCCCCTGCTGCGCCGTTCCCCAAGCGTTGACCATTGCGGCCAACGCGGCTAAACAGCAGCTTGCCTTCGCGACTGGAATAGACGTAAACCTTACCGGCATTGTTGTTGAAACTTGGCGCTGTGGTCACGAAGTCAATCACGCCATCGTCGTCAACATCACCAATGACACGCGCAACCCAGCCGAACTCGCTATTGGCCCGCTCGCCGACGAAGGTTTGCAAGATATTTGTGGGTTCAGCAAACACGTCTTCGCCGGTCAAAAACTCCGGCAGCAGTTCGTCGAAACCATCCATGCCGCGAACATTTTCCAAGTCCGTGTCGGTCGCCAACAAAGTGGGATCAGCGAAACCCGCCGCGACCGCTTTCCGCAAATACTCCATCGATTGCTCAGGCTTATCCTGCAGCGAATAAACACAAGCGATGTTGTAGAAGGCTGTCGCCTGCACCTGATTGAAGTTCGCCGCCTTCAGGTGCGCTTCCAGCGCCAAATCAAGTTTCCCCTGCGCATGCCGGGTATAGCCCAACAACATCCAACCCACGGCAGAGCCCGGGTTCTTCTCGACCAGGTCCGCCAATAGGGCTTCTGCCTCGACAAACTTCCTTTGGCCGATAAGCTGCCGCGCCTGCGGTATGCCGCCTTGGCCGTTGGCGCCCTGAGAGACGGGGGTTGCGGCGGCGGAACTCTCGGTCGCTTCAAAGTCAGAGCAAGCCGCCACGAACAACAAACAGGATGCAAACACACATCCCGACAATTTTCTGAGCGGGACAGTTCCCACTTTGCGCAACTTCAACATGAGAACACCGGAAAGAAATGAGATTGAATGAGGTGAGAGCGCCGCGAATCACGGCTCGCAAACAAGCTACTCCAACGGTGCAAAAGTTGTTTGTGCGATGGAGAACTTTCCGGCTCCGCTTCTCACCAAGTCGGCTGTTCGCACCCCAACGCTGCTGCAGCCTGCTGCGCTTCCAACCTTACGCAGGGCACGCAGTTTCCGCTCCCCGGCATGAATGGTAAACTCGCAACGTAGCTGCGGACAAAAATCAACTCGCGGGGAGAATTTAGCTCCGCATGTTGCTTCATCGTTAGCTATTTCACGTTCGGCTTTCTCACGCTGCCCTTTGTTGGTTAATTCAGGGAGGAACGCTTGGCCCATCTTGTCGCCCAAGGCCGAGATCCCCAGAACTACTGGCGGCACCGCTTGCGCCCCAATGATCCCTTCATTTTGGGACGCGCCGCGGACGAGTGGTCTGTCGTTTGGGACGAGCGTTTGTCGCGACAACACGTCGAGCTTTGCTGGCGGCAAGGGCAGTTATTCGCCAAGAAGATTTCCACAGCGCGTAACCCCATCTTCTACCAAGGCCAGGAAGCGGAAGAATTCGCGCTCACGCCGGGCGAACACTTCGTGATTGGCGAGACGACATTCACGCTGCTGGATGAACGACTCACGATCGCCTCGAAGCTTCCCAAGCCGGCCGAGGAACAAACTTTCACGCAGGATGCTTTGCGCAATGTTCGGTTTCGCAACGCCAATCATCGGTTGGAAGTGCTGGGCCGGTTGCCTGAGGTGATCTCAGGAGCCGCGAACAATGACGAACTCTGCGTTCGGCTGGTGAATCTGTTGTTGTCCGGACTTCCTCGCGCGGCCGCGGTCGCGCTGGTGGCGACCGATCCCGATCCCCGCGCGGATTCGCCGGTTGCGGCGCTGCATTGGGACCGCCGCTTCTCCGCACCCAACGATTTTCAACCCAGCCGCACGCTGATCATCAACACGGTGCAGGCGGGGCACAGCAAGTTGCACGTCTGGGGCGGCGCGGAAGATTCGCAGTCACTGTCCGCCACCATGGCGGAGAACTTTGATTGGGCCTTCTGCACGCCGGTTCCCAACCGCGCGTGCGCCGGTTGGGCTTTGTATGTTGCCGGATCGCTGACCGGTCCCACGGCGGCCACGCCCACAACTGTCGAAGCGACCGACCTCAAGGAAGATATCAAGTTCACGGAAATCGTCGCGGCCACACTTGGTTCCTTGCAGCAACTGCAAAGTTTGCAGCAAAGAAACGCCGCGCTCGCCCAGTTCTTTCCTCCGGCCGTATTGGATGCGCTGGAACGGCATGATCCGCAGGACGTGCTCGCCCCGAAGGAAACCGATGTCTCCGTGCTGTTTTGTGACTTGCGCGGTTTCTCGCTCGATGCCGAACGTCACGGCGATGATTTGTTGGGCTTGTTGCGACGTGTCAGCAAAGCGCTCGGCGTGATGGCTCAACACATCCTGGATGAACAGGGCGTGATTGGCGATTTCCAAGGCGATGCCGCGCTGGGCTTCTGGGGTTGGCCGCTGCAATCGGACGAGACCGTTCGCTCCGCAGCGCTGGCCGCGTTGGCCATCCGCCAAGAGTTTGAAGCCGCCTCGCGACGCACGGATCATCCGCTGTCAAACTTCCGCGTGGGAATCGGCATCGCCACAGGCCGCGCAGTCTCCGGAGGCATCGGCACCAGCGACCAATTGAAGGTCACCGTCTTCGGCCCGGTCGTCAATCTGGCGTCGCGATTGGAAGGCATGACCAAACTCTTGCAAGCGCCCATCCTGCTGGACGAAGCCACGGCCGACTGGGTTCGGGCGAACATGCCGGCCGATCAGGCCCGCGTCCGCCGTGTTGCCCGCGTGCGGCCCTACGGAATGGATGTGGAGCTTGAAGTCAGCGAACTGTTGCCACCCAATGACGGCGAACAACTCACGGATGAGCAGATTGCCGACTACGAGTCGGCGCTGGATGCCTTCATCGATGGCGATTGGAGTCTCGCTTGGGAACGGCTGCACAAGGTTCCGCCGGCCGATCAGGTCAAGGACGTGCTGACGGAAGTCATTGTCCGCCACAAACGGAACGCCCCCGCGGATTGGAAGGGCGTGATCGCCCTGGACCGCAAGAGTTGATGTCCACACACACGATTGTTCGACGAAAGTGTTCGACGAATGCCACTCGCCGGTTGAGACGCAACCATGACAGAAAGCCTTCGCGCGTTGTTGGCCAACGTGATTGACTATGCAGAGCTGTTCCCGCCTGCCAAACTTCCTTTGGATCAGGCGGCGGAAAACTATGTGCGCTATCGTCAATCGCAACGCGGTTGGATGGTTGGCGGTTTTGTCGCTCCGGCAGGTCAGCTTGACAATTTGGCCAACCAATCGGCCATTTCCAAACTGAACGAGCTGCCGCTTTGCCTGGTGGCCACAGCTGCCGAAACTGCGGAAGCGGCGCGCGATTCCCTCCGAGACGATTTCGAACACGTCCACGAGTTTGTCGACAAAGTCTCAACCGCTTACGGCACGCAAGTTCGTGTTT
>CALJLD010000260.1 GCA_937982665.1 uncultured Planctomycetales bacterium | reverse complement strand
TTGCGTGTGACACATGAGCAGTGCGGGCGAAGAAACATCAAGCACTATTTGCGAGATTCCCAAAGGAAGGTTTGCGAGCAGTGAGCGCGGATTCGCGAACTCAAAGCGAGAACATTGTGGCTAGAAACATCGCAGCGTTTCTTAGCCAATGATGCGTCTGCCACTTACCGCGATTCAAAGCAAGCGATCCCGGAGCCAACACGCGTGATTTGCCCGCCGGTTGAATGAAGCCTGCTCGTCCCTACAATGCGAGCTATGCCACAACGCTACCGAATACAATTTCCACCGTCCAACCTTGAGAAACTCGATCAGGATGAGGTCTTCTTCCAGCTCATCGAAGATGGCCAGAAACGGCGATTGCGGTTTCATGATTACGCTGAGATCTACAACCGCCCAGGCCTGTACGAGGAACTCTTCTACGAGCGACTGAGGTGCAATTCACCTCGTAAGGTGATGAGTCTCCTCGAACGTGCTTTGAATACCGTTCGCGAACCGCCTACGGAATTGCGTGTTCTCGATCTCGGCGCTGGTAATGGAATCATGGGCGAGGTGCTGAAGAGTGACGGCATCGCCCGGCTCGTGGGCGCAGATATCATCCCGGAAGCCCGCCAAGCCGCTTATCGCGATCGCCCGACAGTCTATGACGACTACTATGTTGAGGACTTCGCAAAGCTCAGCGGCGATGTGCTCGAAGAACTTCGCGAATGGAACTTCGATTGCCTGACGTGTGTTGCCGCGCTCGGATTTGGTGACATACCACCACGGGCGTTCTTTAATGCGATGAAGTTGATCCGGACCGATGGTTGGCTGGCATTCAACATCAAACAAACATTCCTCGACCACACTGAGCAAACCGGCTTTTCTCGACTGATACGAGAAATGATCTTCTCCAAGTATCTCGATGTTTATCATCTCGAACTCTACCGCCATCGCTTGTCGATGGAGGGTACGCAGTTGTTCTACTACGCGCTCGTGGGGCGACTCACGGCGTCAATCCCCGAGGGCTTCCTAGAAGAGCACGGGATCGAAGAATAGATACGGCGGACAGGTTGTCCGACTTTGTGTGTAGGGGGTGTCTTTCGACGCCAATTGATGTTCGATCAGTGGGGGCAGCGAACACTGCGGTGTAATTAGAGGGGAGGCCGCCGTGCATCTTCTGCGGTGTTCAGACCTTCTTATAGGCGACAAACGCCACCAGGGCGTGACGTTGGCCACGTGTGGCGTTGTGGCGCTAGAATTGGCTAAGGACTCAACGGATACGAGAGGTCGCCCCGTGCGCCAAACGCAACGGAGCAGAAAATGCCCAAACGACCCAGCCCCCAACCTGGCTGTCCTGAACTCGTGGACAAAGGTTGGTGCCCGAAGCATCAACCTAAGAGGCTATCGCCTAGCAAGCGCGGCTACGATCGCGATTGGCTGCGAGTCCGAGATGCCTTCGCACGCGACAACCCGCGAATCTGCAACTGGCCGGGATGTGGCATCACGCTGGCCGACAAGGTCATGCATGTTGATCACATCGAGCCGTTCAAAGGGCTAGACGATCCGAAGCGGTTGGATGTGTCGAATCTTCAGTGGCTGTGCAAGCCGCATCACGATCGGAAGACGCAAGAGGACAAGCGGCGCAATTTGATACTAAGCGCAAGAAAAACTGAAGAATGTCAACAATTGTTGACACGCGACCGGCGCTGAGATGTCAACCATGGTAGACAAATCACCCATGCGCGAGGTCGGGTCGGAGACGACATCACGATTGGATGTCTTGCTCAGCTTGGCGTAGAGCGCCCACCGCTTCACCGCACATCCACATTGAGGCACCGAATAGAACGAAATCTTTGACAAGGAACTGGCCCGGGACAACAGACAACGCCGGAAATCCGCCAGCTGATCCCTCCCACACACCGGGCGTCGTGAGCATGAAGCTGAGTGTCGTCGCAAACATCCCCACCGCCAGTACGCTCCCGGCAAGTGCAGCGCGGGCAGAGAATGGTCGTGCGGCGACTAGCAAAGCAATCGCAATCTCAGTGACCCCCAGCAACGAAGAGAAACTCCTCTCGTTGAATAGCGAGTAAGCCCAACTCATCAAAGGACTGTTGGCAACAAATCCGGAGATTGCCTTGGCCTCATAGGCAGTGAATTTCATGCCACCAATCCACAACAATACCAAGACAAAACCGTAGCGAAGCGAATGGCGTCCGATAGTCTCCGCCCATCGTGCCGAAATCAAGTTATGGGAATCCGTATGGCGAGTGAGGCGCTGTTCTTGCAAGCTCGTTGCTGAAGTCATTGAGTTTTCCTTTTCAGGAGTTTGGATGTACGGGAAGACTGCGCACTGTGCGTGCGTCTCTTTAGCGATGGTTACTTTGTTGGCTTTGCAGCACGTAGAACCGGGTAATACTGCGTAAAGACATAATCCTCGTCGGCCAGATTGCCATGACAGGCAGCGCAGTTGGCCGCTGGCTGTGGTGCCGCGGTTGCCGCAAGAGGATATTCGTGGCCGAAACTAAAGAATGCCCAATTGCCCGGCTCGTCTTTGAATCGGGACTTGTCTTTAATTGAGACTTCCAAGCCGGTGAACTCCCCCATGAAATAGCCCTTGCCACTGCTGGCTTTCTTGGTTCCCACGCTGAGCAACTCCTTGATCACGACAGTGCCATCGGGAAATTCGCCTGTCTTCTCGTACGAGTCGAAGGCGGTCGGATCGACATACACATTGTGGAATTCGGGGAATGCAGCCTTGCCGTCATTCATATCGTTTGGCGTTAGCGGCGTGCCGACGTATGGCCACTTGCGGTAGCCGGTTGGCTGGACGAGTTCCCCTTCGCTGGTAAAGCGGACGGGTGAGGATGGTTTGTCGTCCACTTGGGCAAGTGTTGTGGCTACTGCATGCTGATGATCGCTCAGTAGCGACACGACAACGATTGCTGCAGCAAAGGCCAAGCCAGTTAGCAAAGCGCCAAGACGAAACGCCGTTGATTGAGAAGTCTTCATTTCAATTCTCCAAAGTGTGCGAGTACCGTATGACCAATGACAACTCGATTCCAGCGCGAGCTAGAACGAACACTCAGCACGAACAGCTGCCCGTCGAGCACTGTTCGTTATTTGCGGCGTCCCAAAGCGCACGAGCGTCTACATCGTCGTTTTTCAGAAACAACAACAAGCGCCCATCGACGATCTTGAAGCTGGTCGGATCTACCGGAAATGTTTCGCCGATCGACACGCCATAGGCGCAATGACCGCCGTGCATTGGCAGGAATTTGTCCGGATCAGCCCGGAATGTGTCTTTCTGCTCCGCCGACGCGAGATGGTAGACCTTGCCTTCATGCTCAACGGCGTGCTGCGGCGTTCCGAGTTCGGCTTGGCCCTTTTCGAAGTAAGACACAGGACTGTAGCCGCCAAGTTCGACGGGATTAGTTGCAGATCTCGAGTTCATTGCGTAATTCCTTGAATGAGGGGGTATCGTGATGAGAGGCCTTTGTCAGCTCCCGACACTTTATTGACGCGCTGATTTGGTGTGGTCTTACGAACTGCCCGGTTTTGCTCGACAAATCCGCAATAGTTCGCCTTTTTCAGGCGAGGAGGTAAGATCCCAAATCGACTGCGCGTCTAAACTGCGCCGATGGCGGCTGCGCACCCGAGTGCCGCGACGGCTCGTCCTGTGCCAGAAACTGCAGATTACTGAAAGTCCAATCGTTTGAGCGCAAGCAACGAATCCTGGATTGCAAGGTTGACGGCAGTTGGTTCTGTCCAGGCCGAGGCATTAAAAGAGCTGCGTGCAATCCTGTATTCGCGACTCCGAGCGACACTTTTCGGGAGGATCAGCGTTGATGATGCGCTGCTGGATGACTTTGCTCAGGAAGCATTGCTCAAAGTGCTGGGCAGTTTGGGCCAATTTCAAAGTAGAAGCCGTTTTCTGACCTGGGCCACGACGATTGCTGTGCGAACAGCCTTTACGGAACTCCGACGACGCCACTGGAAGGATGTGTCTCTTGACCAATTCCTCCAGCGTGCAGATACCGCTAACGAACAAGTGACAAAGCCTCAATGCAAATCGGACCGTCAAGAATTGATCCAAGAGATGTATCGGATCATCGACACTCAATTGACAAAGAAGCAGCGAACGGCCTTACTCGCTGAGCTGCAGGGCATGCCGCTGGAAGAGATCGGTCGGCGAATGGGCAGTAATCGCAATGCGATTTACAAACTCACGCACGACGCGCGCAAACAACTTAAGAAGCACCTTGATTCGGCCGGCTACACGGTCAGCGATCTGCAAATCGCTTAAAGGCGACCCATGACACTTTCACGACAGCAAATCGAAGAGCTCATCAAGGGAGTGTCGCTCACCAGGGACGAGGAGGTCACGTGCGATGAGTGCCTCGGAGACCTTGCTGAATTCGCCGAGCGTATGCTGGAAGGAAAATCGCTCCCTGATGGGCTACGAGCAGTCGAACATCATCTTGAAATATGTGCGGAATGCCACGAAGAATACGCGGCACTCTTGAGGGCCTTGAAGCAAGCAGAATAACCGAGCCGTTACGGTGGTCATCAGAGACTTGCGTCGCCCGTAATGAATGACTTGCGTTAAGTAGGGGGGCTACCTCAAAAGCTACAGCCTTTGATCGCGTGTACCGCGTGCCAACCGCGCATAGAAATGTCACGGTTTTGCATAGGGGGGGTCCCCTTGTTTTCAGCGTTGCACCCCGCGAATAATTCATCGTAAGCCTAGAAGTACTCGCAAGTTCTGATTTGCGGGCAACGAGACGAAGCGCCGGAAGTGTTGCATTTTGCTACGCAAAAACGGGTCGTTTTTGGCCCATTTTGACCCCGTTTTGAGGCAGTTTTGGTGGGTCTACGCGGACCAAATCGAACGCCAACCGACGTCTTGCGCCTGCGCGGAAGCCGGCAAGCGGAGCGCCGTATGAACGAACCCAGGCCGCCAGAGAAGATTCCTAAGCCGCCGTCGTGGCTGGAGAAGGATGCGAAGTCCTGTTGGAAGAAGATCCTGCCCCGGCTCAAAGAGATGCGCGTGTTGCGGCAGATCGATGAGAACGCTCTGGCTCGCTACTGCACGACGTGGGTTCGCTGGCGCAGAGCATGCGCGTTCCTGGAGAAACGTGGCGAGACGTACATGCTCAAGGACGACAAGGGGAATCCCAAATGTGTGATGCCGTTTCCTGAAGTGGCGATCGCCAACAAGCTCGGGACAGAACTTCTGCGGTTGGAACAGCAGTTTGGGATGACACCTGCCAGCAGGCCGAATCTGGAAGTGGCGCCGCCTCCTTATGATTCCAGCAATCCGTACTCGCTGGTTTCGCCGGATAATCCGTATTCGCTGTCGGGGCCGAGAATCAAGAAGCGGCAGCGGTATTGAGCGTTCCGTGCCGACAGTGTGTCTAAAGTGTATGACGGGCGTGGATCAAGCATTGGCGCGTGAGGAAGCTGATAAGCGGAAGGGCGTTTCCCGACTCCGTGGGTCGGAGCACGCCAACTCGCCTTACGAGTGACTAGTGCAAGCCAACTAGCTAAGTCTTCTCGCTAGCGTTAGGCGTTACCGTAGATACCACCTAACACCGCTGTGGCCGACATCGAGTGTCGTCCACACTTTTCCCTCTTCGTTGACCGTCAAGAAGCGCGCTGTCTTCAGGTTCTGCACAACGGTTATTCGTCCAAACGTGACCATCCGCCATTTCGATCCCTCTCCGGGACTCTTTGCCATTTCGAGGTTCTTTCCGTCAGCCTTCATCGTCAGGTAGTAGCCCTTAAAATCGCCGAATGAGCGACTGCGAATATGAGTATCGCTCCCATCGGTCTCAGCGGCCCACTTCGTACCCGAATGACTGGCATCTTCGTAGACCTTGATTGCCCCTGATGTTGTGCTTATGTCAAGGTAATGACGTTGGAATGGGCTTTTGCGCGTTTGCAGTCGAAATTCGCCGGCAACATTCAGTTCGGCCGGTGTGCTCGTGAAGCTGCATAATGCGATCAAACAAAGTAGTTTGCGTGTAAGAGATGAAATAAGCTGATACATGGAATCTCCTTGAATTGGAATGAGAGGTCGGCCGCGATTGTCGCAACGCGTCGAGGTCACAGCGGCAACCGACTTAGCACAAACTCAATCGAGTGCTAACCTGCTCCGTGTTGCCTGTGTGTCCTCGTAGATAGATAGGGGCGATGGTCGGCAACATTCCAAAGATTCTGAAGGAATCTTCCACTGTGGTTCCTGACAGTTGCTTGAAATCGTAAGTAGTTGCACGGACAATGCGCAGGCATTCCGCAAGCACGGGAATCTAGGGGCGATATGGACTCAACAAGCGAATCACTTCTGGATCGAGTCGGCAGAGGCGAAGAGTCTGCGTGGCAACTCTTTGCTGCAACTTACCAGCCTATGATTCGACATTGGTGCCGGGTGCGCGGTCTTCAGGAGTGTGACATCGAGGATGTCGCGCAGTCCGTACTGATCGCCCTGCACAAAGCGATGGAACAATTCACGTATGACCCGACGAAAGGTAAGTTCCGCGGTTACCTGAAGAGAATCACCGATCGCGAAATAAATCGACACGTCGCGCGCGGCTCAAAGCAGCCACTTGCTGCGAGCGACAAACTTGAAGGCGCAGCGGCAACCACTTACTGGGATGAACTATTCCACGCCACGCTCTTGAATGCTGCGCTGCGAACGCTGCAACAATCACTTCCGGAAAAACAGTGGCGTGTGTTTGACTTGGTCTGGGTGCAATCAGTGCCAGTTCAAGAGATCGTGGAGAGCGAAGGGGTGTCGCCGGGATGGATCGCCCAAGTGAAGTGCCGTTGCATCCAGCGTCTCAAACGGGAGCTGACGTTTCTGCAGGGAGAAATGTAGCGATTGATCCAATACGCACCGGATTCAAAAAGGGGATGGTTATGCTTTGTTCTTCAGAAGAAGCTTGGGTGGACTTTCTGGAAGAGCGTGTTGCGAAGGAAGACGCGGCGCGAATGGACGAACACCTTCGCACGTGCGATATGTGCCAGGCCGTGGTCGAGCGCATTGCGGCCAACAGCTCTTCCTTAGACGAGATTCGCGAATACTATCTGCGTCACAAAGACGACATCGCACCGAATGACAATGTTAGTCCAGGCGAGGTGCTGAAGACTTCGAGCGATCGTCGTCCAGAGAGCCAGGTTGAGACTCGGTCCTTTTTGCGAGATCCAGTGCCAGAAACTGACTCAGAGTGTTTCGAAGAGAATCGGCATGCGTCGGACGATGAGCCTGTTCCAGAGTCAATTGGGCGATACAAGATTGAAAGACTGCTTGGCAGCGGCGGTTTTGGCCGCGTATTCCTAGCTAACGATGAAAAGCTCAAGCGAAAGGTTGCTTTAAAGCTCGCACGTCGCCCTTCACCAAGCGAGCCGACGGAGGAGGATTTGGCAGAAGCCCAGGCTGTCGCTTCACTCGATCATCCTAATATCGTGCCGGTTTACGATGTTGGCGAGTCGCCAACCGGCGCTGTCTTTATCGTCTCCAAATACATTGACGGGGAGACCTTGGCCGCCAGGATCAGACGCGGAACGCCGTCGATGCAAGAGGCTGTGGCACTTGTGGCGCGTGTGGCTGCTGCTTTACATTTTGCTCACTCCAAGGGGCTTGTGCATCGCGACATCAAGCCTGGAAACATCCTGATCGACAGCGAGGATGCTCCGTATGTTTGTGATTTTGGACTTGCGCTCAAAGAAGAGAATTACGGCAAAGGCCCGCAGCTCGCCGGAACCTTGCGATACATGAGCCCAGAGCAAGCGCGGCGGGACGGGCATCACGTCGATGGTCGTACGGATATTTATAGCCTCGGAGTCGTGCTTTATGAGCTGTTGACGGGCAAGACTCCTTTCCCAGGTCGCGGAGAGACACTGCTCAACTTCATAGCGACGCAAGAAGTTCGGCCTCCACGGCAATTCAACCACAAGATACCGCAGGATTTGGAGCGGATCTGCCTGAAGTCATTGGCAAACCGCTTGTCGGATCGGTATACAACTGCCCTCGATTTTTCGGAAGAATTGCGCGCATTTGAATCGACTCTTGAGGCAGGTTCATCCAAAACAGAAGACTCAACTGGAAAAACCAAAGCTGTGCAACAATCAGTCGTTTTGGCACCGATCGCGGCAAATGCGTCACATGACGCCGCGAAAACAGCGGCTGAATCTGCTGGCAAACCTACGGCCCGCGTTTCAGTCGAGATTCCTCCGGAGTTGCCTTTGGCAGGAAGAAACCAGTACGCGCGAAAACTAGTCGATGTAGATGAAAAGATCGTCGGCGCAGCAGAGTCACATCCCGTTGTGTTTTTCGTGGGCATCGTCGGTGTGGTAATCACGTTCGCGCCGTCTTTGTTTGCACTTCTTTCTTCGACGTTCTTGGCGTCGGGCTCTGGCACGATACTTTACTCGTCGCTGATTCTCCTCCCCTTATTGGCAACGTCAGTCTTTAAACCTGCGTTGAGCTATTTCACGACTGAACTGGTTATTACCGACCGGCGAATCATCGCCGACTCCAACGTGTACACGCCTTCAGGTGTTGAAATTCCGTACCAAGATTTCGATGCGATGGAAGTCAAAGTAGACGTTAGCCGCGATTTCATCGGGCGACATTTTGGTTATGGGACAGTCACGATCAAGGGAAAGGGACTCCATCAATCGTTGACTGGATTAAGAAAACCGTTTGGTATCAAGCGACTGATTGAACAGATGTCTAATGCCGCGAAGAGTTCGGAAGATGGCATTGTTGCGATCGATCGTGACACGAATCCGATTTAGCAATCATCAAGAATGAAGCGGCAAACAATCGATGGTTCCTCCTGGCGCTTTCTCGCCTTACCGCGGTGGCAGAACGGCGGCTTTTTCGCACTGACGGGTTTGTTTGTGGCCGGTAAGTAATAATTTTTGTAGGCCGCAATTCACGGAGGGCAGATATGCCGCAAACCTTTACAGAACAACTAGATAAGCGCGCTGCCGCCGATGCGCACAGTAAGCCAAACGAACAATTTCGCTTACTTTGCAGGAGATTTGGATGCGGGATTCGGCAACGGCGGGGCGCGATCACCCGGGCTGGGGCCGCTCTTTGCCGATCAACGTATCGAGCTTGTCGTCTGTCCGCTGCCGCCCGTTTTCAAACTCCGAACGCATCTGCTCGGTGCACGCCAAAATGCCTTCTTGGGCCTTGGTGATTTCACGCTGGCTTTCGGCCACTTGCCGCAAGCTCTCAGCCAAGTGTGGAATGGACCGCTTGAGTTCGGCATCCGCCGCTTTCTCATCTTTCCAACTGGGGATCATGTGCCGCAGCCAATAGAAAGTGATCCCCAGGATCCCGCCGATCAGAAAGATGGCGATGCCGTAGTCGGCCAGTTGTCTTAAGGTTTCGATCATGCCCCTTGTTCCTTTGCCGATTCCAGAATCTTCAGCGCACGCTCCGCGCGGATCATGCGAATCCCCCATTTGGCGATCTTCAATGTGGCCAGTGCCGTGAAGACGAGCGTCGCCAGGTGCCAGAGCGCGAAGAAGCGATACGCGGGCCACCAGAACGCGCCGACGTTCTCCAACAGGTGGCCGCCGGCACAGAATATGAATACGCAGCACATCACCGCGCCGACGCGATGGGCTTTCTCAACGGCCTGCAGGCTGAGCAGAATCGCCATGCCCCGTTTGCGGATCTTCACTCCCAGGTAAGCGAACGTGACGCCGATGAGCACGAACATCCAAAAAAGGCAGGCGTTGGAGACGATGTAGAGCGTCATCCAAGACCGGCTCCATTGGCCGCAGTCGGCACGGCACATGAACTCGTTGGCACTGAAGATATCCACTTGTTCCCTATTTCATGCTGTTGATCTTCGGTCGGCCATCGCAATGCCATTCTTAGGCATTGAACCGCGTGCCAAACAATCGATCGGTCCAAAAGAAAACGGTTCCCAGGTTTCGAGTGGGTCGCACGTGATGCATCCGATGATGCAAGAGCGCCGCGTCGTAGTACCAGGGAATCAACAACGTCCAGTTGACTTCGACATTGTGAAATGCGCGATGGAGCTTGGACCACAGGTATCCGTACCCCATCGCGCAACCCAGGAATGTCAAACCAGCAGCCACGCTGAAGAACATGGTTGGCCCCCACACTGGCAGGAAATAGACCGCCATTTCCCAGGCAGGGAGGTCGATGTTGAGATCGGTTCGTTGATGTTTGTGGTGCAGAATGTGGTGTCGCACATACAGCCGCGTCTTCCAGGGCCAAGGCCTGTGCATCAGCAACCGGTGGATCCAGTATTCCGCCAGCGACATCACAACAACGAACACACTTATCGAAATCAGAATCGTCATCGGTCCGCCCTCCGTGTTGCTCTGTTGCGTCAAGCCTGGCTGCTCAATCAATGACGATCCGCTGCCGCAATCCAAACAGCCCGCCACGCTCGATCCGCAATCGCTGGCCGTTGGACAGCCGCAGTTGCGAACCGTGAGACGACCGAAGTTGCAGCCGCGGTTGAAAGAGTTGCTGGAAGAAGCCTGCCCGTTGGCGCTGGCCTTCAATCGCAAAAACAACGTTCTGCGAATCGTATTGCCGCAAAGCGCTGGCACCGCAGGCGTGACCGCCCAGATCGAGTTGGTAGACCGGTTGCTGCACGACGCGCAGCACCTGCCGCTGCCGAAAACAGTCCTCGGCGGCGACACTTCCCGCCAGCAACAACGAAAGTCCAAGTCCTAGTAAGAAACGCATCGCAAGTTCTCCTCTGTTCGAGTGAAAGTGATGGCAAGAAAAAGTGAATCAGTTGGCGACGCCAGTTGCCCAATCGAGCAAGTGCGTGGCGTCCTCATCCGATTCGATCGGACCGTCCGGCGGCATGATGCCGCGATACGTGTAGACAGCCGCTTTGAGTTTCTGGGCTTCGGTCAACGCCTGGGCATTGGCCAGGTCGAGACCCGCTTTGGCGTTGGCCCCCGAATGACAACGAACGCAGTTTTGATTGAGAATGGCCTGCGCGCGGTTCGGTTGGGCCGCGGGCAGGTTGGCGTTGTCGATCCCTTGTTGCGTTTGTAGTTGTTGCACCAGAGACTGCAGCGCCAACTCAGCCGCGCGCTGCGCGATCGCTTCCTCGCGCAAGCCGCTACCCACCTGGTAGATCGGCTGAACCACAAATGCCTGGCGGTACGAGTGTGAATGACCGTGCGAGCGGAGAACGATCCGCTGTCGCTGGCAGTGATCGGCGATGCTCGGTGCAGCCAGAATCACGCTCACACAGAATGCGGCAATCAAACTTCGTTTCATTTTCGGCTCCCCTGGTCTGTTATTGGTTGTTCGGATATCAGCGCGGCTTGCGCTTGCGGTTGAGTGCCTGCCAGGCCTTGGATGTGTCGAAGCCCAATCGCTCCAGCGCGCGCAGTATCTGCTTGATGCTGTCGGTGCCGATCCGGTGCAGCGATAACAACTCGGCCTGCGTACGGTGTAAGAGATCGTGAACCGTGTGAATCCCGGCCATCTCCAGGGCGTTGGCGATGCGCGACGGTAAGAGCGATGCCATTGAGCGCTCCAATCGTTCGCGCTCCTTCTCGCTCAGGCTTTCGGGAATCGGCACCGGCTCAAACTGCGCCAAGCCGCGTCGGCCCAGGTTCAAGCATCTCAAGCAACCGGGCGCTTTGAGTTTGGCGCGGCAGCCGACACATCGGCGGACTTCGCGCTGGGTTTCTTGCGTGATCATGGCCTGTCCCTCCACAACTTCAGGGCCGCCTTGGCGCGGTCGTAGACATCCGCTTCCCAGATCCGCCGGGGAATGTCTTTGCCATGAGCGAGCATGGCCAACCGCGGCGCAGCCTGACCCTGTGCTTCGGCGTAGTAGGCAATCGCGTTGCGCAGTTCGTCCGCGTCCACAGCCGCCAATTCGATGGCCGCTTGTTCGAGCGAGACGTTTGCCTCGTAGAAACCCAGCACGTCGGCATAGGCTTTGGTGACAGCCACTGGTTCCAGGTCGCAAACACTGGCCACGAAGGCCGCGAAGTCTTCTTGGTTGCGCGTGAGTTCCTTGTCGAGCTTGCCCAGGTACAGGCGCTCGATGGCTTCGGCCTGTTGTTTGTCCTTGGAATAAATCTCGACGCCGTCGGTGACGAGTTCCCGCACCAGGTTGCGGGGAAGATTCAAGAGCCCGGTCGAGTGGCAGCGGATGCACGAGCCGGGCGTGCGAATCAGCGGAATTCGGTCACTGGAGTCCACAACGATCCGCGCGGACGCTTCTTCGACCCGGTTGCCAGCGCCGTCGGTCAACAAGTAGGCTTGCGCCGCGCCTCGTTCTCCGGTGACCAGATCGATCTTGGGAATCGAAGCGATCAGTTCCTGCGCGTCGTACTTCAGTCCGCCGCCCAGGTGTTCCAACGGATCGTTTTCGCCTTCACCGATTTCCGAATCAAAGGTCTCCCAATAGTAACCCGCGGGCGTTTGACGTCGGACGACCAGCCGCGTCCGCAATGCGACGCCCGAACTTCCCTCATCGATGACAATGGCCTGCTCAAACCCGTCCGCGTCTTTCAGATCGACTCGCCAGCGTTCCAGGAACTCTTCACGGTTCTTGGGCGCGCCCGTCTCGGCGTACAACAGGTCGTAATACAAAGTCGAGTTGGCCGTGTCAGAAGTGATCCAGATCAACCAATCGACGCGGACAAACAGCGGATTTTCGTAACCGCCGGCATAGGGATACTCTTTGCCCAGCTTCAGCCAGGCATCGACCGTCCAACCCAAGTCGCGCAGATCAATCCGAAAAAACTTCGTGTCGCCCACGCGCTGGGGAATCTGTCGCTGCAGGATCGTCTCTGCGGAAAGGTGTGGTAGCCAAAACGCCTGCACCGCCTCGGCAGGGATGTCCGTGGGAATCGTGTGTGTGCTCAGATATCGAATGTAGGCCCGGTCCACTTCGGCATACGATTGGAAGTCAGCCTGCGCGGCCCGTACATCCGCCTGGTACGTCTGCGCCAGGACCGGCGCGGCGCTTGAAATCACGATCGCGATGAAGGCTCGGGAAAACATCGTTTCGTTCTTGGGGTTAGGACTGTCGCCGGTGGGGCCGTTGGCGTCGCTTGGGTTTGAGGGTCTTGTCAGGCTGCATGGAAAGGACATCGAGCGCCTGACGGAGCTGCACTTCCAGGTGCGCCGACTTTCGCGCCCAATACGCGCTGCGATCGACGTTAGGACCGCTGGCCAGGCTGCATGCCTTTTCATAGCGGTTGACCAACACGCGTACGCGACCGTTGTTGCGTGTATGGTGCTGCGCTTTTCTCAAAAGTCCTTCGTCGGCGTCCATCGGATCACCTCTAGGGTTGTTCGAGGCGCGAAACGCGGTAGCCGGGAATTTCCAAGCCCGCGATCGTGCCCTGAATGCGGATGGTCAGTTCCGCCTCCTCATCGGGCGGCGGCGGTTCGTGTTCGTTGCGTCCGTAGCGACGGACGATCTCTTCGATGTCACCTGCCTTCGGGCGGCGAACGTTGGGGTCGTAAGTGGGCGCTAACAGGTTGCCCGCCGCGAGATGGGGAATGCCGAGTGCGTGCCCGATCTCGTGCGCAGCGACCCGCACCAGATCGATCTGTCCCGGCCCCGGAGCCTCGGCAATTCCCCACGGCTCACGATTGTCATAGCGCTGTTCGAGTTGGCTCGATTCGTCCACTTCGCAAGGCATCTCGCTCCAGGCCAACGTGCCACCGGAACGGTCGATCCGACCGCTCCCCATCACGACATGCGCCGCCCGCGCATTGGGTGTGTGGATCGGCTCGATGTCGCTGACTTCTGCCCAATAGCCCCAAGCTTCTTCGTACGCTGCGCGCAATTCGGCATTGGAGATGCCAGGCAGGCCGCCGGTGATCGACCAGGTGATCTGCTTCATCGGCCAGCGGCAGATTCCGCCACGGACTTGGATGCGATCAGGAAGTGCGCAAATCCGCGGTTGGTTGAGGCTGCGCTCGGTGATCGGCCCGGCCCAGCCGTCAATCTTCAAGCCATGGAACTTTTGATAAGCGCGGAGCGCGGAGACGAGTTGTTCCGGTGAAGCCTGTTTCGCTTCATCCAAACGCTCCTGTCGCATCCAACCGCGCTTCCACAAAAGCGCTGCCAGTTTGGCGGCCGGGATTTCGTAGCGAGCGCTCATCCGCCCACCTCGCTGGCGATCGCATCAGCCAGTTCCGCCACTTCTCCAGGCGCGGACATCGCGGCCGTGTCAAACAATCCCTGCACAAGGCGGTTTCCGTTGGCGCGGAACTCGCGCGGACCGAGCTGGCGTCGGACCATGGCCCGCACCCGCAAGCGCTCAAACGGGGCAGGACTCCGTGCGGCGGCTTCCACGCCCTGCGCATCACGGCGCAGCGCCATGCAGCGTTCCAGCAGGTCGAAGATCAACTCGGCCCATTGGCGGATCGAGTCGGGATCGACTTCCGCCGCGCGGCCTTCGTGCATCTGTTCGGCCACGGCAATTGCCGCATCGCGGCACATCATTTCACTGTCTTTCATTTTCATGGTCGTGACTCCTCAAGCGCTGGCTTGCGGGAGATGGGAATCGGCTTTGAGAGACACATGTCCCTCTATTAGGAATGCGCATCTGGCCCCCCTGCATCCGCTCACAAAAATCTCGCGAGCCGATGTTTGCGCGCTGGAACGACTGACCGAATGGCGAGTTACGACGCGGAGATAATTTTGGAAAGCGCCTGGGTCCCCTCGCGCCAAATCGAATACGTCGCGTAGGTGGAGAGCCGCAAAGCTTCCGCGGATTCGGTCAGCGAAAGACGCTTGAGATGCAGCGTCAGCACGGCGCGCTGTTGCTTTGGCAGGAAGTCAACCATTCGCTGCGCGCGCAGCCGCACATTCAAGTCTCTGGGTTCAGAAACAGCCTCGAACGAAGACGCAAAGCTTCGCGCGGCGCGGGCATGATTCGCGACCATGTGAAGAAATTCACGCGCCGGCCAAGTTGCGATGGTCTCTGCAGAAAGACAAACGACGGAGTGCGTCAGTTGAAAGCAGCATTCCGTGAGCGCCAGCGGCGAGAGCTTGAGTGTGCCCAGCTTGCCTTGCAGCCAACGATTCTGCGTCAGCAAGAGCCAGACCTGTTCGGCGGTCGGCTTGTTACGCAAGAGCCGCACGAGACTGCGGCGAAATGCCTTCCAGGTTGATGAATGGCGACACATATGGCGGCCCCTCGCCGCGCTTCCACGTAGCGTCGTCGCAAGTCGCGCGCCGAAAGGCTGCTATCAGCCGGTCTCCCTCACATTTGCTTGTGGGATGGATGGGGATTGTTGGTTCTACAAATTCACCACCAAGCACTTGCACGGTTTGCGCGTTCGGGTGAGACTTCACACACTCACCGGGGTGCTCTCTTGCCATTCCCCCAGGGTCACAAAATTGCCATGGCACCCACCGAAGACCAGCCCGCCGACAAACGGCCTGAAACGCTGCTGGACTGGCTCAACAAGCCGCGCCCGCCGTTCAAAGACGAGTCACTGGCACCTGCCGTAGATCGCGAACTGTTGTGGAGACTTGTCCGCGACGAGCTGCCCGAAGACCAGGAACGCGGCTGTTATCGCTTGATTTACTCGTTTCGTAGTTGGGATCAAGCGCACACGGAGATCCTCACGCAGCATTACCGCGAGACGAATGCCGAGTCGAACGAATCCGAATCGGAGCAAAGCACATCTGGTGGGTCGGGCGATTGATCCGTACGACATTTTGTATTTGGATTGTCGTTGAATAGTGAACTGGTGTTCACTATGCTAGCGGCGGCATTGGGGAATGACGCGCGTGGCTAGGCGCATCCTCAAAGCCCAAACTCTCCTCACTCGGCAGGCGCCGGCCGCATGCGCGGGGCGAACACGCGCTTCTCTTTCGATGCTCGAAACCGCGGCAAGCGCCAACATGCTGGCGCTGCGCTCAGCTTGCGCGCGAATTTGGGTTTTCCGAAAAACGTCCGGCGCGCTTTGCCAACTTGAGTTCTAAGGTGACGGGTACGGAAGCAGAGAACCGAGAGTTACGAAAAGTTATGTCACGGCCCAACGTCACTCGGCTCGCGGAGTGGTTTATCGCCCATGTGCGCGCCCAGCAGGCTGAAGGTGCGCCCGCGCCCGATGTTCACGCCGTCTGGTCAAAGCTGTTGCAGGACGCTTGGTTTCAGCAGGCGCTCGAAAGCAGCGCGCGCAGAGTTACTGCAATCTATCGACTCGATGCGTCATGCGCCGATGACGTGTTCGACGAAGTCGTGCTGAGACTTCACGCTGCGTTAGAGACGGATGTCACCTTGGCCTACGACGCGGATGAAGATCCGACGGCATTTGAATCCTGGCTGCGCAAGTTCCTCTGGCATCGGGCGCTCACAGTCGCGCGAAGCATCGCGTCGCGACGAAAGGCTACCCAGGCGGTCATGGAGAGCGATCGTGTGTTCGATGGAGCACGAACCATGTCGCAAGCGATCGACTTGAACTATGCGCTGCGGCGACTCCCCAACGAGTTGCGGGCGGTTGCCTACGGCCTGGCCAAAGAATGTTCGCTCGCGGAAATTTCGCGCATGACGGGGATCAAGGAAAATCGCGTTAAGAAACTCGCGGAACAAGTGCGCAAGCGGCTAGCCAAACGGCTCGGTTTGGAAGGGGCGGACGGCCAGGGACCCCCAGGCTGATCAAAAGAATTTCCAACTTGCAACCGTTTGGTGCTGTGTGACTTGCGCGCTGAGTCGAAGCCGTCTGAAAAGATTTTTCGGCGGATGAGGGGGTCTCAGATGCGCATTCCTAATAGAGGGCCATGTTGATCACCAAGTGTGATCGCGGGCCGAACAAAGACTGAATGAACGGCGCGGCGATGTGCGCTGTGCCGAAAAAAACCGACCAAGTCGTGCGCTCAAGGTGCGCGCCCACTTTCAACGGGAGTCCAACATGGCGTTTTCAACCGACCTCCAAGACAACCTGCTCGATCACATGCTGCTGGGAACTTCCTACTCATCCCCCTCTTCGCACAAGTTGGCGTTGGGCACGGATAGCGAAGGCGATTTTATGGAGCATTCGGGGGGGAACTACGCCCGCAAGGACGTCAGCTTCCTACTCGCCCAAGGGCGCGACATGGAGTACGCCGAGACTCGGAACGACGCCGCCGTTGATTTTGACCAGGCGTCCGCCGACTGGAGCAACCTCACCGACTGGGCCATCTACGACGGCTCCAGCAATATGCTCGCCCGCGGCGTGTTCTGCGATTCCATCACGGTTCCCAACGGCTCGTCACTGACCGTTGGTCCTCAGGAACTTTCGTACAGGATTGCGCAGTCCTCGTACCCGCTCTCCATGCAACGAAAGCTGCTGGATCATGTGTTCGCAGGTGTCAGCTGGTCACAGCCTTCAACCATCTACATCGCCGCCGTCTTGAACGCCGTTTTTCACGGTTCGGAAGCGGAGGAGCCCACAAGTGGGGCATATGCCCGCGTCGAACACACCAACTGGTCAGTGGGCGCGCAGGCGGGGGCGAATGTGGGGGAAGTGACGTTCCCTACCGCGACCGCCGATTGGGGGACGATCTTGGGCATCGCGATCTTTGACGCCATTTCCGGCGGCAACTTGCTGGCTCTAACGCAACTCGAATCGCCCGTCACGATCAACAACGGCGACATCTTCAAGATCGCGACCAGCAGCATCAGCTTCCGCATGGAAGAAGAGGACAGCCAAATGGTTGGCTAATCCTCCTCGGCTTGTCAACGAATCTACACATCACCAAATCAACAAAGACATCATTCCAAAAGGATCAAACTCATGGCCACGAAATACGGCACCCCCCCGGTGATTTACTTCACGTCCAACCCCGAAGGAAACGAAAACTCGACAGGCTGCATCGGCGAGAATCCCGAGCCAGGCGACACGCATGCTAACTGCGCTTGCGAATGCGCCGATACGGGAGCACCCCGAACGGCAATCGGCGAATCGGAAACGTCCTCAGAACCCGTACGCTACATGAACGGCGAACTGCGCTATTCGGAAATGGACCTGGGTGTTGGCGGCTACGGACACGCCTGGGGACACACCCGCATCTATGCCAACCAACTCAGCCACGCGGTTGATCTGGGCCACGGTGCTTATTGGCTGATCAAGGAACATCCCTACCTGATTCAAAAAAGCGACGGAGAGATCGTCTACGTTCGTGGAGTGAATGAAGTCATCTGGTTCACCGAATCGGGAGGCAACTACACACCGCGCTACGACATCAAAGCCTCGTTGACCCACGATGGCGGCAACGACGAGTTTGAGCTCGTCATGCCCGATGGTGAGGTGTTTCTGTTCCACGACTTCGATCAGACCAGTAACCCCCAAGGCGCGTTTAAGAGCCACACGACCGTCGGTGGTCAAACCACGAGCGTTCAGTCTTTCACTGACGGAAGGATCGAGGAGGTTCAGCGCTCAGTGACCGTCGATTCGGATACGACCATCGAGTCGTTCTACTATGAATACGATGGCAACGGCCAGCTGCAATACGTCACGCTGCGTCGGAAGGTGAATGCCGGTTCCTGGTCGAACATCCGCCGCGTGGAATACTCGTACTACGGTTCCAGCGAAGACTACGGCAATGAAGGGGATCTCAAGACGGTCAAGCGGCAGCTTGATAACAGTGGTTGGGTCACGCTCGACACGAGCTACTACCGCTACTACAAGGACGGCGACAGCAACGGCTTCGCGCACGGAATGAAATTCATCATCGGGCCGGAAGCCTATCGCCGGTTGGATGACGCGGTGGCCAATCCACTGACGGCGACCGATGCTCAAGTCGATGACTACGCCGACCACTACTTCGAGTATGACGAGTCCAAGCGCGTGACCAAGGAAGTTACTCGGGGCGGCACGCATACGACGACATTCGCCTACGCATACAGCGGGAACGCCAACGGACCCAACAACTGGCACTACAAAACGGTCGAGACCAAGAGCGGCGGGGAAACGGTCACCGTCTACACAAACCACCTTGGCCAGGTGTTGTTGCGCGAGCTAAAGGACGGCTCGGACTCCTGGGTGCGATACATCCAATACAACAGCCAGTATTTGCCGGTGCTGCGAGCCAATCCCTCGGCGTTCACAAGCTATGACGACAGCGAAGTCGACCTGGATGTTTCGCTCAAGGCATCTTCGGGGCGGATTGACGTCGTGACTTATTACAGCACCACCTCGGGTGTCGGCGTCGAAGACTATCCCGAGTACGAGAAGGTCAAGGAAGGCGCCACAGGTACGGAAATCAAACTCAAGAAGTACGAATACACGAGCCAGACGGCCAACAGCATCACGGTTTATCCGGTGTCCAAGATCACCGTCTATCGCAATGACAACGGAACTGGGGCTATTGAGACGTCGTTCTCTTACAGTTGGCACTCAGGAACGCTGCAGATGGAAGAGCGCGTGACAACGCTGCCGGTGATTTCCACGGCGCAGAACGGCTCCAACTCGGCCAACTCGCGCACAGAACGCTTCGACTCGCATGGCAACCTGATCTGGATGAAAGATGAGCGCGGCTTCATCACACGGCATGTCTACGATTCCGTGCAAGGCGTGATGACGCAGATGATCCAGGATGTGGACCATACACAAGTTTCCGATGAGCCTTCAGGATGGACCACGCCGGCGAGCGGAGGTCTGCACTTGGTCAGCGATTTTGAGTACGACGATCTGGGCCGCCAGACGCAATCGCTTGGTCCGGCTCATGAGATCGATATCTCGAGCACAGCCACGTCCATTCGCCGCGCCAGTTGGACCGTCTATGACGATGAGGACCGCGAGGTTCTCTCGGCTTCCGGCTATGGTTCGGGTACGGGACACAGCACCTACACGCTGGTGAACCCGGTCTCGATCAGCAAGATGGACCAGGCCGGTCGCACAACGGAACAAATCCAGGCCACCCGCGCCAGCACCAGCGGCAAGCTGTTGTCGTCGGACACATTCGCGCAAAGCGCGTACGTCCGCTGGAGCACAATGTCGTATGGCGATGAAGGGAACCTGGAATGGTCGCGCGCCTATCATGATATCCCTTCCTCGGGCGCAGGTTCTTCCGGCACGAACTACAACCAGTCGGACTTTGAGTATTCGGCGGGGGGCGAGCACATCATGTCGCAGACGCCAGGCGGCACCATCACCCGCACGGTGTTCGATGTTCGTGGCAACGCGGAGAAGGTCTATGTCGGGACGGATGATACCGGCGCCACCGAGTCCGATCCGACCAACGGCGGCGCGGGCGGCAACAACATGAAGCTCGTCACGCAGAACGAATACGACGACGACAATGACGGCGGAGACAATCATCTGACTGAAGTCACTCAGCATGTGGACGCCTCAACCACGCGAGTCACCTCGTACTCTTATGACTTCCGCGGCCGACAGACGGACATTGACGGGGAGATCGACTTCTATCAGATCAGCACGTATGACAACCTCGGGCAGGTGACGCGCGTCGACCGCAAGGATACCACTTCCGGCGGTACGCTCATCGCCCGTAGCGAAACCAAGTACGATGACCTGGGCCGCGTCTATCAGTCCATCCGTTACGCGGTCGACCCGTCGACCGGCACCGTGGGCAATTCGCTCACGGACAACACCTGGTATGACGAATCCGGCAACGTCATCAAGCAGCATCCCGCCGGCAGCGAGGCGTTCAACAAGTCGCAGTACGACGGCTTGGGCCGCGCGGAGAAAACGTTCGTCGGCTATGACACGGACGAGACCGCCTACGCGGACGCAGACGACGTCACCGGCGATACCATCTTCGAGCAAAACGAAACCGAGTTCGACGAAGCGGGCAACGTCATCCGCACCATCCTCCGCCGCCGCTTCCACGACGCAACGGGAACAGGCGAACTGACCACGCCATCGGGCTCGCAGCCCAAGGCCCGTGTTAGCTATGTGGCGATGTACCCCGACGCGCTGGGCCGCGCTCAAGGCGTGGCCAACTACGGAACGAACGGAGGAAGCTCGCACACCCGCGCGACAACCATCCCCACGCGCAGCGATGACATCCTCGTTACAGAAACATTTTATGACGATTCCGGACAAACCTGGAAAACCGTGGATCCTGCTGGGCGTGATGATCGGGTGACTTTTGACGATGCCGGTCGCCGCTTGAGCACGATTGAAAACTACACCAATGGCGATCCAACGTCCGGCAATTCGGATGAAGATCGCACGGTCGCTTACACCTACAACGCTGACGGGCAGGTGGAAACCATCACAGCTAAGCAGCAGTCGACTTCAGACGATCAGGTCACCACCTACGTCTATGGCACAACACTCACGGACTCGGACGTCGCCCGCCGCGACCTGCTGCGCGCCGAGATCTACCCCGATTCCGACGACGTGGCCAGCCCACTCGGCGACGGCACGGACGCAACGTATGACCGAATCGAATTCAAGTACAACCGCGCCGGTCAGCGCAAGGAGATGAAGGACCAAAACGGCACGGTCCACGCCTACGACTACGATAAACTTGGCCGGAAAACGCACGACCGCGTCACAACCGTCGGCACGGACATCGACAACGCCGTCCTTCGCCTCAGCCGCACCTACGAGGTTCGCGGCCTATTGGAAAAAGCCACCAGCTACGACAACGCGACCGTGGGAAGCGGAAATGTTGTGAATGAAGTCCTGCGGGAATACAATGATCTTGCCATGCTCGAAAAGGAATATCAGGAGCATGAAGGGGCTAAGGACGGTAGTACGCTCTACGTTGGTTACAACTACGACGAGTCCAATAGTGGTGGTGAGTTCACCAAGGGATTGCGGCCCACGTCGATGCGTTATCCCAACGGTCGCTTGATTCACTACACTTACGGCTCAGCGGCCAGCGATGCGGACAACCTGAATCGGCTGAATGCGATCAAAGATGACAACGCCGGTTCACCAGGCAACACGATTTCGAGTTACGCCTATATAGGTCGTAGCATGATCGTCATCGAAGATTATGAAGAGCCGGACGTGCGCTTGGATTACCATGGCGGTACGAGCGGAATGTACGCCGGTTTCGATCGCTTCGACCGCGTCGTCGATCAGCGCTGGTACGACTACGGTTCTTCCGCCGACGTTGATCGCTACAAATACGGCTACGACCGCGCTTCAAATCGGCTGTGGCGCGAAAATACCGTCAGCAAAGCTCTCGGCGCACCGGTCTATCTGGATGAGTACTACACGTACGACGGTCTCAACCGTTTGAAAACCTTCGACCGCGGCCAACTCAACGGCACGAACACCGGCATCACCGGCACGCCTTCTGCGGAAGAGGACTGGACGCTCGACCCGGTCGGCAATTGGTCGGGCTACGAACGAAAGACGTCCGGCACAACAGACATCTACCAATCGCGCTCGGTCAACACGGCCAATGAAATCTCGAATATCACCGAGACGACCGGTCCCACCTGGGCGGATCCCGTCTACGACCGCGCTGGCAACATGACTTCCGTGCCAAAGCCGGTTGATCTCACGGCGTCCTTCGACTGCACGTTTGACGCTTGGAATCGTTTGGTGAAAGTTGACGATGGCTCATACACAATCGGCGTTTATGAGCACGACGCGCTGCGACGCAGAGTCAAGAAGCAGTATGACTCCGCAGCACCTGATAGCCCTGCCGGAATCGACACATATGATCACGACTTTTTTAATTCCTCATGGCAGTTGCTGGAATCGCGGAATACCAACACAGAATCTGATCAGCCAGAATCATTGCAGGCGAAGTACCAATACCTTTGGTCGCCAAGGTATGTTGATGCGGTCATTCTTCGCGACGAGAATATCGACACGGATTGGCAGTGCGATGATGGCAGGATGTTTTTTTGTCAGGACGCAGCATTTACATTGTCGGTCGTACTAGACGAAGTCGGTGATCGCGCCGAGTGCGTGACGACCGAACCGCACGGGCACATCACGTACTTCGATGGCCAATGGGGCAACGCCGTAACGCAATCCGCTCTCGGTGTATCAGTTGGTTTAACGGGCAGAATCCGTGATCGAGAGTCTGGTCTATCCGATTTTCGGCACCGGGTTATGCACCACCAATTAGGATTGTTTTGTCAGCGCGATTCCAACGGGTATGTTGATGGCCAGTCACTCTACGCTGCCTATTTTGCACCGCACAATGTAGATCCCACCGGTCTGGAAAAGAAATGCAGTGTTTGCTGTCCAATCGGAGGCGGCAAATGCGCGAATGCAGGTTGGATTTACGCGAGCGATGTATTCTTGCACAAAGACCGAACAGAAAGGGTCACTGATCCAAAGGATGCAACGGGAATTGGCTTCGCATTACATTTCCGGGAGAGAAAGGGCCAGACATGTTGTTCATGCGACGCGTACAGGTTTGTTCAGATTGTTCGCAAACAGTTCGAACTTGCAGGCGGTCGTATCGTCGAACAGATAAAGGTCGATATCTCGGATGGCAACAGGACTCCCTTCTACGACGAAGTAGGGGCATACGGGACAGGGGAACACGACATACCTGAAGGTTTTCCTGGCGATAGCCCGGTAACTTCGACAATTTCCATTTATGATCGGCCTGATCTAAATGGACCGTTAGAGGTGGGCCAAGTCTCCTACCGTTGGACATCGATTGCATTCCTCTTCTGCATCAAGAATAATGGTCGAGACGTCCTTCTGCTTTCGGGTGTCTCATATAGTTGGCTGAAAGTCAGGGACACAACCGGAAACCAAGTTGTTCAACACGTAGGTCCAACGTGTACTTCGAAGAGTATTAGTCGAGACCAACCCTTCATAGGGATAACTTCTGAGCAAATAGAGGATACGTTGAATGGATCGCACGTTGACTACGACTCTGGCGATGAATGGGAGAACCCATGGTAATGAGAAATCTCTTTTGCATTTGCGTTGTTTCCACGCTCACGCTAGCACCAATTTGCGGCAACGACGGGGCGATATCTACTCCGAAGACGAATTCGCAGCGCCAGACATTGGGTGAAGGTGTCGATTTGGATCTGCAATTTGAAGTTGAAAACGTAGACCTCAGCGATGTTCCTGTCTTTAGTGCTGAGGCCGTGCATTTTTCCACTTCATCCATCGAACTGAGCAAGTTAAGTCCTCACGAGGGGTTTCGACTGCTAGCACAGAAAGGGACAAGCGATGCCTCCGGCGAATCGGAGGAGAAATATCTATTCGGTCGTATTAAAGGAGAACTCTATTCGATCGACGAATTCGAGCTACTGACAACCAAAGCAACTGACACTTCGGTACACGCGATAGTATTGTACACCCGGCGGTCGAGCGACAGTTTCACTCCGGGACCGGGAAGGGCATATTTCAAAGTGCGGCTGCCAAGGGCAGTAACGGATTTCAAAATACAGTTTATTCAACGCGACGAGAAGTTTCAGCCGCTATCCGATTTCAAGCTTCGCGACCGGGTCGAGTGACGCCAAGCCAAAATGATCCGCTCTCTGAATTGTTGCAGCTTCTGAGTCAGATCGTCCTGTTCAGAAAAATGCGCTCTCTAAAATCGCATTCGCTGTTAACCCAGCCCTGATTTCCGTAAAGGGTTGCTTTCGCGCAGGTAGGACCGAAACGGACTCGGAATTTGTAAGTCGTTCTCTCAACTCTGTTTCTGGATTTCGGCCAACAGAGAAAAGTTATGAAAAGGGTTGTGCCCGGGGAGCTCTTTCAGATCGCGGAAAACGCGTGACAATCTGGTTAACGCACAACGCCGAGAGCGAGAGCTCCCGGCGTTTGTTGTTTCTACGCCGTTCTGGCAAGGGTTGCGATGATTGGCGAACCGCGTCTCGTTCTCTCGCTCAAGAGAGAACCGAATGCGCAAGCTGCCGCGCGGCGTTGTGCCCTCGTTGACTAAGCAACTCACGGCTGCGATCGACATCGGCAAGTTCCTGGCCCATTGGGTATTGGTGGCCTGGGAGCCTCAAGCAATCGGTCACGTTGTGGACTACGGACGGATTGAAGTTCCTTCGGACGACTTGGGTGTAGAGCAGGCCGTTCTCGTGGCGCTCAAGCAGTTCCAAGACCATGCGCTGACCGGCTGGCCGATCGATCAGGCGAACGGCAAGATCCGTCAACCTGATCAATTGTGGATCGATGCGGGCTACACGACTGAGTCTGTCTATGCCTTCTGTCGCCAAGCTGGAGAGCGCTTCCGCCCCACCGTTGGTCGTGGCACGTCACAAATGCGGCGGCAATGGTAGAACCGTCCAACGCAAACTGGCTCGCTCGTAAAGCACATCGGCGAAGAGTTCCACATTAACCTGCTGGCCAACGAGCGTTTGTATCTGGTGGAAGTGAACGCTGACCATTGGAAGTCGTGGGTCCACGAACGACTCCGTACTCCGGTAGGGAAGCCTGGAGCGATGACGCTGTACCAATCGCCACCGCAAGAACACATCTCCTTCGCGCGCCTTCTCACCGCCGAATTTTAGACGGAAGAGTTCGTGGTCGGCAAAGGCGTGCAGGTCAAATGGGAGCAACTTCGCAAGCAGAACCACTGGTTCGATGCGATCTACAACGCCTGCGCGGCGGGTTCATTGTGCGGAGCGCAGCTTGTCGAAGAGCCAAAACCGAAGCAGCCCAAGCCACGGCAAACCGTTTATCAGATGCGTCGCGCGGATGGGACTACGTTGATCGATCCTGCGCGTGCCAGGCGAATCCGGGATCGGCTGGGTTGGTAGTTTGAGCTCGTTCACGCACGATTGACATGCTCTTTCTTGACGACGAACGGTCTGGATGCACAGGACACGCCCACCTTACGCAATTAAAAGTTGGAGCCGTTCTTACTCTTTGAGATTCAACCTGTATTCCCAACCTTCATTGTCGCTGCCAACAAGCTCCTCACCATCGAGGTGAAGGCGAATTGTGCGCTCCGTCTCCCGTTGGATCAAAACGAATAACGGACCCGCGCCCGCGGGCGGGCGGCCTGCGCCAATGCCGGAGGGCGTGACAAGGTCGAGAACGAATCCGTCCGATTGGTCATCCCAGGAAATCGTTCCCGGTATTGTCCGGCTGTGTCGGCTTCCGGGATTCTTGAGTACCATTTGGTGCCCGCTCCTTGCAGACACAGGCCCAATTTCAACTTCCAGTTCGCCCGCCATGCCATCGACTGTGAGCGTATAAAGGCCGCGCGGCTCGAGTGCCTTCAAGAGGCCGCTAAGCTGTTGCTCGCGAAGTTCGGCCCGTTCATTCTGTGCGATGAGATGTTCGGCTGTCGTGTTGTTTTGCTCCGGGTTTGGCGAAGTGCTAAAGTCGGGCTGGCGGGACGCCAAAACTGTCTCCTGCAACTCTTCGGTGATTTCTGTTCGCGTTCCCTCGCTCTGCCAAATCGCGAGTGTGACTCCCGTTGGTTCTGCCTGTGCCCTGGCCTCTTCCACAGTGAGCGGGGGATCTCGCATTGACCACACGCGTAGATAGAACGTCTCCTTCGCGAGTTGACGGTCTCTTAGATCGGTCTGAAGAGTCTTGTTTGGTTGCAAGACACGATTCGTGACGGAAACCAGTTTGCCAGAACCGGGCGCAGGTCGAATCAGATCAAATTGAATATCGCGAGGCACAGTCTTGGAGAAGAACCTAGCGTTGAAACGCAACGCGGGCTGAAAACTGAACCGGTTTACGTCGGGCCGCCACTCGAACTTGTAGAAATACATCCATTCTTTGGTGTGTGGTTCCACGCGGATCACGCGCGGTGTTTCGCGGAGGACTCCCAAGTCAAACGCGTTTTCCGGCGTCCCCCCTGGGATTGTCGGATCTTCTTGAAATTGGGGCTGACTAATCCGCGGAATGGGTGAACACAATTCTGGATCGTCGGCGAACTGAATAAGTCCGGCTTCATCCGGATAGCGCTGGGGCAAACTCGCGAGTAGTGTTGACCAACCTTCGGCCAAGCGATTTTCCGCCTGTTTGGTTTGCCCTTCCAACGCGGCTAGGCGAAACAAATCCGCGCCGCGTTGCGCAGTTGGATCAGGCTCCGTCGCCAGGGGATCGGGTTCAGCAAACCGCCAAATGTCCTCGAGCGTAAGGGATTCGGAAAACTTCTGACACTCTTCGTAGAATGCTTCAATGTTTTGCAGGCTGTCATTGGTCAACTGCACTACTTCAGCATCAACTCCAGAAGTCGCAAGTGCCTTGATTGCTCGAATCTTGTTCTCGTTGATACGAATGGGGGTCGGTTTCGCATACACCTGCGGTACGCGAAACAGATCGTATTCAGACTGAATCTCCTGCAAACCTTCCAAATACGCGAGTGTGGCGCTCGAACTTGTGGGAATGTTCGTTGTGTTGGCTGCAGTTGAGTCACCGTGGTTCGTATCTGGCCGACTGGCTGCGCCAGTTTCATTAGACGGCGATACATTTGCCTTATTCTCAGCTTCAGAACCGCAACCTGTGCACAAAAGCGCGATGAGCAGCGCTGCGATCGAAGATTTGATTATCTCGCAATACCCAAAAGACATGATGATCTCCTCGCTGATTCTACGAAGAATACCCGCAGTTCGTGGTTCTCTGCTCGTTGCCAAAGGGTGCCATCTCCTATCCTTACTAATTGGTGGCGGCAATTGCAAATTTTCGAGCGACAGCTTGCGGAGTTGGCGAGAATCCCGCGCAACAGCAGTTGCTTTGCGACTGAAGTGTGCGAGTCAGGCGAAGATCGAACGAACCGCAGAGGGTAAGCAATCTGAACTCCGCGATCAGCGCAACTGTCCCGACGAGCGAATCAATCAGTTCATCGAAGTCTGCACGGTCTCGGAGCGGTTCCAAATCGGAATCCGTTCTCAGGAGTTCGCGGTTCTCAGGCGCGTCGAAATCCCCAGACTCAATCATGATAGCTAGGTATTTAACAGCGCGAGCAGCATACTGTTCCCTCAACTCGGCTCGTTCCAGTTCCGGGAGCGATTCCTCTACGTCCACCACAGCGGACGCCAATGAGAACGCAGTTACGGCGTTGTATTTGTCTGTTACCGTGGGTGCAGGTGCGGATGAATCCGCAGCTGTGAAAACGACTTCGGCATCGAGCGCTGCCGTAACGTGATCTCCGGCCATCGCAAGACTACGAGCGCGCTTAGCGCGAAGTTTCGTGCGTTCGCCGCCGGCATCGAACTCCATCGCCGCGGCCCAATCGGCTGCGGCGGAATCCCAGTCTGACATTGACTCATTTGTGAGTGCGCGATCCCAATGCACATTGCGCGCTTTGTGCCGGGTGGCGGCGGATTGTGGTGTCGTTCGCAGTACCTCGTCAAGTAGTGCTAGTGCCTTGTCGTACGCAACCAATGCTTCACTCTTGTTTCCGCTCGCTTGATACAAGATTCCAAGGCTGCGGTGACTCTGGATCGCCTTGCTCAAGGTGTTCAAGAATCTGATAGAGCGCTGCGTCAGTTGTCTCCGCAAGCTCTAGCAGTTCTCTTGCAGCCTGCAAACGAGTCTGCACGAATACGTTCGAGCAGATTCAGAAAGCGCGCTGCTGGCAAACTGGTGCGGGGTGGGAATCGACGAATTGATGAACTTGCTGATAGTGAAGATGAGTTGGAGCGGACCAGGGCGCTGTTGAATCTTCA
>CALJLD010000259.1 GCA_937982665.1 uncultured Planctomycetales bacterium | reverse complement strand
GGAGATCACCCAGCCACCCTTTATTGTCTGCACGTGCCGCCGGGTTACCGTTTTTCCTACCACAGACGGCGCGCTTAACCACAACGCTCAAGTACAGGGGTTTGCCCGATTTCAATGAAAATCGCGTGATCGACTGTGGAGTTCCTGAAGGCGATCTTGGGGGATGCCTTGCATGCGATCGAGAACGACGTGGATTACTTCGTCCGCGCGCTGAACTTTGCCATGGGCGAGCAGTACGGTTGAGGACAGCGCGATGCGGCGGTGCCGTTCCCAGACATCTTGAAAGACAACCAGGTTGGCAATACCGGTTTCGTCTTCGAGAGTCATAAACGTGATCCCCTTTGCCGTGCTGGGACGTTGACGCAGCAGAACGATGCCGGCAACGGTGACCAATTCGTCGGCATCGCGCTCCGGCAACTCGGCGGCGGTGACCACGTCAAGCGAGTCAAGGTAAGTTCGCAAGAACTCCAGTGGATGACCTTTGAGCGAAAGAGTCAGCGTGGCGTAGTCCGCGAAAACCTGCTCCGCGGAATCCAAAGCTGGCAAGTTGCGTGGCGTTGCATCCGGCTGCGGCAGACCATCAAACAACGGCAGGCGAGTGCCATCGTGAGCCAAGGCGTGCCAAAGCGCCGCACGGCGGTCCAAGCGCAACGATTCAAACGCGCTCGCGTTGGCCAACCGCTTCAAGCAGGCTTGCTGCAAACCTGTGCGCTGGGCAAAGTCACTGAAGGATTGATAGCGGGCGGAATTCCGGGCCTGTTCAATCTGCGGGGCGTGCGACTTGGAGAAGCCTAAAATGATGCGAAAGCCCAGGCGAATTGCGCGGCGCTTCTCGGTGGAGTCGGCTTCCAACTGGTGATCCCATGCGCTGTGGTTGACATCGCAGGGGAGGATTTTCACGCCATGTTCGCGGGCGTCGCGAACCAACTGCGCCGGCGCGTAGAAGCCCATCGGCTGTGAATTCAAAAGCGCCGCGCAAAAAACTTCAGGATAGTGATACTTCAGCCAGGCGGAGATATACGCCAGGCGGGCAAAGCTGGCGGCATGACTTTCGGGAAAGCCGTATTCGCCGAATCCACAGATTTGTTTGTAGACGCGCTCCGCGAACTCTCTGTCCAAACCGTTGGCCTTCATTCCGTCAATCAGCTTGGCGCGAAACTGCGCGATGTCGCCAGTTCGCCGCCAGGCTCCCATCGCGCGGCGGAGTTGATCGGCTTCGCCAGGTGTGAAACCGGCCGCGACGATGGCCAACTGCATTGCTTGTTCTTGAAAGATGGGCACACCCAACGTCCGTTCCAGCACGCCGCGCACGGCGTCATTGGGGTACTCCTCTTTCTCCTCTCCGGCACGGCGGCGGAGGTACGGATGAACCATGCCGCCTTGAATGGGGCCGGGGCGAACGAGCGCGACTTCGATCACCAGGTCATAAAACTTTCTGGGCTTGAGCCGCGGCAGCATGCTCATCTGCGCGCGGCTTTCAATCTGAAACACGCCAATGGTGTCCGCGCGGCAAGCCATTTCGTACACCTGCGGATCATCCGAAGGCACGGTGTCCAAAGTCAGCGGCTTTCCATAATGCGCTTCCACAAAATCAAACGCCTTGTGAATGGCCGTGAGCATTCCCAACGCCAGGCAGTCCACCTTGAGGATGCCCAGGGTATCCAGGTCATCCTTGTCCCATTGCACGACGGTCCGGTCAGCCATCGATGCGTTTTCAATGGGGACAACCTCGCACAGCGGCCCTTGCGTCATGACCATGCCGCCGGTGTGCTGAGAGAGATGGCGGGGAAAGCCGAGCAGTTGCGGGACCAGATAGAGAAACCGCTGGCCGACGGCGGAATCCGGCGGCAGACCAACTTCTCGGCAGCGCTCCCCAAGCATTGTCTGAGCCGAATCGGGATCGACCATGTGCCGATCCACCGACTTGGCCAGAGAATCTATCTTGTCCGGGGAAATTCCTAACGCCTTGCCGACATCGCGAACGGCCGAGCGAGGGCGATAGGTGATCACCGTGGCGGTCATGCCGGCGCGATGGCGGCCGTACTTACGGTAGACATACTGCAAGACTTCTTCGCGCCGTTCATGCTCGAAGTCGATATCGATATCGGGAGCCTCGCCCCGCTCTTTACTGATGAAGCGTTCAAACAGGACGGACTGTTCGTCAGGATTGACGGACGTCACGCCCAGACAAAAACAAACGGCGGAATTGGCCGCACTGCCGCGGCCCTGGCACAGGATGTTTTGCTTTCTGGCAAACCGGACCAGATCCCAGACAGTGAGGAAGTACGCTTCGTAGTTGAGTTCATGAATGAGCGCGAGTTCATGCTTTAGCAGCCCGGCGACTTTCTCGGGCACGCCTTGGGGGTAATGCTCGCGAGCCCCTTGCCAGGTGAGTTGCCGCAGATATTCAAACGGCGAAAGGCCGGTTGGACAAAGTTCCTCCGGGTATTCATAGCGGAGTTCGTCTAACGAGAATGAACAACGGCTGGCCACCTCGCGAGTCCGGGCGACCGCATCCGGAACCGAAGAGAATTGAGCGACGAGTTCTTCAACCGGCTTTAAGTGGCGCTCCGCGTTGGTGAAGCGATACTCACCAACGTCCGAGACGGTTTCCCCCTTGCGCAGGGCTGTCAGCACATCATGTAACGGAGCCCGCTCCGGCACGTGGTAATGCACATCGCCCCCGGCGACGATGGGAACTTGGGCTTGGGCGGCCAAGTCGCGAAGCTTTCGCAGGTCACCTTCGTCATCCGGTCCACAAGCCAACTCAGCCAAGGCGTAGCATCGGTCCGTAAAGACTTCTTGATATGCGTTCAGATGACCGATCATCTCCTCTTGCGTGCACGTTTCTTCCATGCGGCAACAAACAAGCCCTAGCAGGCCATCTGCGTGTTCGGCCACATCAGCAAACTCTAATTCGCACTCGCCTTTTTCCGCGCGACGGCGACCAACGGTCAACAGCCGGCACAAGCGTCCATAGGCAGCACGGTCCGTGGCCAGCAACACGATTGGCGGAGCATCTTCAAGAGTGATCTCCGCGCCAATCAGAAGTTTGAAGTTTAACTCCGCATCAACTTCGGCCGCGGTCTGCTGCAGTTCTTTGAGAGCCGCGTAAGCTCGCACCACGCCGGCCAGACTATTGCGGTCCGTGATGGCCAAAGCGGAATACCCCAGCTCAACCGCGCGGTGCACAAGTTCGTCTGCGTGCGAAGCGCCTTCCAAAAAGGAGAAGTTGGTTTTGCAGTGCAACTCCGCGTAAGGAATTGCTTGCGCGGTGGGGGTGATTCCATTGACGCGCAGCTGCGGGCGGCGTTTGGATTCATGCACGTCAGGCACGGTTGTCCTCTCATGTCGCGATGCCAGTCAAGCAAGGATGCCAGTCAAAGCGAAGATGTTGATCAAGCAAAACGTCCGTGCAAGAACCACTTGCCATCCTGAAGGCGGCGATAAAGCCAGTACCACTGCCCATCGGACGTCTCAACGCGGTAATAATCACGGCGAACCATTCGTCCGCGCCACCAACTGGTCTCGATGCGTTCCGGCCCCCAGGTGCGGACAATGCGATGCTCTTCTCCGCGAAGCTGAAACCGTGCCGGCGGTCCCAAGGGGAAGGAAGCCGTTACGTGCAGCAGAGGAATCGGCCGCCGCTCAATATGAATGGGACGCTGCCAAAGTCGTTGCGGAGACGCGGAAGAGGCTTTTTGCTTGGGAGGTGACTTTGTTCCCGCAAGCGACTTTGTTCCCACAACGGGTTCATACCGCACGGCAAGTTCCGGTTGGGCCTCACGGACAAGCCGTGGACGAACAACGCTTTCACGTCCAAGGCGGGCGGAAAGTCTTTCAATCAAGTCCGCCAGCGCGCGTGGATCATCACGAGTTGCCGAAGGGAAAAGATCATTTTGCCGCGTGGCTTTGATGCCGGTTTCGGCCACATCAAGCCGAAGGCCGGAAACCGGGGCGGCCAAGCGCAAGCTTTCCCATTGCAGGCGAATCAGTTCCAACAACCGCTTCTGTTGTGTTGTGGGACGGACGAGGCCAATGGTGAAACCAAAAGCGGGATCACGCTTCTCACATTGCAGCCGGCAACGCAGGCGGACAATGCCTGTGTTGACGGGAAGTTGTTCAAGCAGGCGACGCAAAAGCGAATCGAGAACGGTCTCCAGCAATTCCCAGCGATCAGCAGGCGATTCGCCTGTCCACCTGGCCGAAGCGACAGGCTCGGGTTGATAGGGAACAATCGGCTCCGGACAGGTTCCCAACGCCTGATCCATTCGCTTGATGAGATGATCGCCAAAGCGGGCGGCCATCTCCTCGCGCGGCAATTCGACAAGCTGGCCAATTCGCTCAAGTCCCAGCGAGTGCAAGTCCGCGACCGTTTTCTCCTCCAAGCGGAGAGCTTGAACAGGCAGAGTTTCCAGTGCGCTTGCGTGCCGCCGCGGAGCGACATTAGTCACGGTCTGCCGATTGAATTGCGCCAACGCCCAGGCCGCTCCCACGGTATCGGCCAAAGCCAGGCGACATTGCAAACCCCGCTCGCGAAATGCTCGACGGATGGTTTCCAGATGCGGAACCTCGCCGCCGAATAATCGTGAACTGCTGCGAATGTCAAAGGTCAGCGCATCCGTTCCCAACAGGCCCACGCACGGCGAGAACTGCTCGCACCATGCGGCCAGTTGTTCCAGCGCGCGGCGATCCGCATAAGGGTCACGTTCAAACAAATGTATGGCCGTGATTCCTTTCAAGCCGCTTGCTTCGGCTGCGCGCATGCCAGATGTGACGCCAAGCGCGCGGGCCTCGGGCGATGCCATGACAACCTGTTGCGTGCGACGGCTGCCGGCTTCGTGAATAACCACTGGCGCGGATTTAAGCGCGGCGTTCGCTTCCCGCAGGCGCTGAATCGGCCAGGCGGGAAACCATGCACAAAGCACCCTCATCATCGGCTTCCAAAAGAAGCGCGCCGTCCCTCCTGCTTTGGCCGCGCAGCACATCAACAGAAAACCTGCGCCGTCCCGCTTCCGATGGAGCCGGCGAAACCAACCACCGCACATCCGCCCAACTCGGTTCGTGCTGGGCACGTGTGGAGCGGACCAACAGCCCCAAAGTTCCCCCTTCTTCCGCGGCAAGTTGCAACCGGCGGAAAGCAAGCGGCGTGAGATACTCCGGCCAGCAAAGAACCGCGGCAACGCCTGCGGACCTCAAAGCCTGTTCGCAAGCCCAAAGTGCTTCGCGCTCTGTCGATGGCCGGACAATCAACATCCGCTCCGACGCGATTCCGAAACGCACGGCCGCCGAGGGGTAAAACGAATCTTGCACGTCCACAACAACCAATGCGCCGCCATCCGCCAGGGCGTTTCGCGCGGCATTCACAGCCAGGAAGGCTGCGCCCGCCCCGTCTCCCGCTCCCAGCGATTCCAGTAATGCCCCTTTGGCCACCCCGTTTCGCACCAGGCGTTCATCCAGTTCCGCGCATCCACTTGACACAACATCACGCGGCCCAAGTTGCGGGGAATCCACAACGGGGCATAACGCGTTCCATACGTCGGCAGTTGTTTCCAGGGGCACAGCAGACATTGTTCTCCCTCAGGCATGTTGCGGAGGAAGTTTAGCGTATAGTGAACATATGTCAACTATAATCTAACGGCCCCTGAATAGCCCTAATTAACCAGCTTGCAAAGATGTGTCACGGCAAGGTCCGCGAGTCAAAAAGCAATCGAAAGAGCAAAGTTGACGCAAGGTGAGCCGGCAGCCTTACCTCGTCCCCGAAACTCTTCCCATCTCTGGCCCCAGCCACTAAACTGCGCGAGGAAGCGGCTTGAGAAATCTACAGAGTCGAACCGCGAACTTCGCTTTGGTTTTTTGGAGAGGTTCGCGAGACTCGAAAACACTCGTTCTTAGATTGCTCAAGGTTTCAAATAGCGAAGACGGATATTCGCGACGGTGAACAATCAGCAGCCAGATTTTGGCGATGCAATATATTCTGCGCTACGGCGCGATGCGCCGGCTCGGCATCTTTGGTAGCAATCGCGATGAGGATTTCTCTCGCGGCACGCGCGTGATCGCGCGCACAGACCGAGGCTTGGAAGTGGCCGAAATTCTCTCCGAAGCCACGGACGCGGCCATCTCTCATCTCACGGACCCCGTGAAGGGGCCTATCCTCCGCATCATGTCCGCGGAAGATGAGAACGAAGTCTTTCGGCTCCGCTCGCAGGAACGCGCAGAATGGGAGAAATGCCAGGAGCATGTCAGCAAGCATGACCTGGACATGAAGTTGATTGACGTGGAGCACATCTTCGGTGGTGAACGCATCATTGTGTATTACCTGGCCGAAGGGCGGATTGACTTTCGCGAACTCGTGCGCGACCTGGCGGCCGAGTTTCAAACGCGAATTGAGATGCGGCAAATTGGCGTCCGGGACGAAGCCAAACTGCTGGCCGATTACGGCGACTGCGGCAAGCCCGTCTGCTGCAACACGCATCTTTCCGAGATGCCGCCGGTCTCCATGAAGATGGCCAAATTGCAGAAGGCCACACTCGACCCCACAAAAATTTCCGGCCGCTGTGGACGACTGAAGTGCTGTCTTCGCTACGAATACGACACCTACGAAGAACTCAAAAAAGAACTTCCACCAATTGGCTCCGATCTGGTGACCAATCAAGGGAGAGCGCAGGTCTTAGGGCAGGAAATCCTTGCCGGCCAACTTCTGGTTCAAACCGAGGATTCGCGACGGATATTGATTGATGCTGCCGACGTGCTGACAGTGCTGTCGCGCGGCAAGGGGCGAAAGCGAAAATCCGGCAACAAACCAAAGCCGGAAGAGGCCAGCGGAACCGAAGAAAAGCCGAAGGAAAAACGGAAGACGAAGGAATCCACCAAGAAGGACGATAAAAGAAGTAACCGGCCAAAGCGGGAGCAAGAAGAGTAACTTCGCTCTGCAATCAGGGGGCGAGTTTTCCACGATTTGGCAACGGGGGATTGACTCGCGGCACTCTCGTGAGTTTGATTGACTTCTGAAACGCTTCTTCGCAGCACATTTATTATTCGTTCTCACTATCATCCGCGAACGGCGTGGCACGAAATCCCATCATGATCGATCCATCGCATTCTCTCGCGCGGAAGATCCGCCGCGACGATCGCTATTCGCTCGAGGCCTATAACTTCGTTTTGGAAGCTATGGAGTTTGCTCGGAAAGAATTGGGGATGGGGCGTGAAGCCCCGAGTGAAGTCTTGCAGGATGAAACCCTGCCGGAGGATGTTTTTCAAGAAGACGACACTCTGCAAGAAACCCTGTCCGCGGAACTGGCACGCAAGACGCAGGGACAGAAGCACGTCACCGGCCAGCAATTGTGCGAAGCGGCGCGAATCCTCGCGCTACGGCAATTTGGCCACATGGCTCATTGCGTCTTTCGCAACTGGGGAATCAACTGCACCGGTGATATTGGTGAGATCGTGTTCAACATGATCAAGTTGAACGTGATGCTAAAAACTCCGGATGACCGCCGCGAAGACTTTGATGACGTCTTTGACCTGAGCGGTGGCTTGAGGTTTGACTTCCGCAAAGCGATGCGGAATGTCGAGACGGCGCGGTAGTATTGCTTCGCCATCCATCTCGCACGCCAAGAGACTGGGTGGGCATGCGCGCTAAATCGCCCACGTCTTCTCCTCCCTCTCTTGGCAACTTGGTTGAGATTGGCTTCTCATCCTGCCATATTGTGTTGCCTGCCATCAGGTTTTGAGCAACACACTCTTTGCGCGCTGAGAATTCCATGTCGATTGATCAATCTCGGGGGAGCATCCCGCCCGCTGAAGCTGCGCATGGGGGTCGCATTGACTTTCGATCAAACACCACGCCGTCATTGGGCGTTGAGTTGGAATTCGGCATAGTCGACAAAGAAACCATGGCGATGACCAACGCCATCACCCCCTTGTTGGACAATCTCCCGGATGATGTCAAAGACTTCGTTAAGCCGGAGCTGATTCAAAGCTGCGTGGAAGTTAACACGAAAGTCTGCGGCACCGTCGGCGAAGCAGGCGAAGACCTGCGGGCTAAAATCGAAGCCGTGGAGGCCGCCTGTGATTCGCTCAACCTGGGCTTATGGTGGGGTTCCACGCATCCGTTCTCTCGTTGGTCCGAGCAAGAGATCACTCCCAATGAGCGATACTACAACCTGGTGGACCTGTTGCAGGAAATGGCCCGTCGGTTGATTTGTTTTGGGTTGCACGTTCACGTCGGCGTGGACTCCGGCGACAAAGCGATCATGATCTGTGATCGCATTATGCAGCACTTGCCCACCATGTTGGCGATGACGGCCAGCAGCCCCTTCTTTGAAGGCCGCCGGACGGGACTGGCCTCAATCCGTTCCAAAGTGATGGAGGGACTTCCCACCGCCGGAATGCCGCCCTTGATGAGAAACTGGAGCGAGTATGTCTGGCTGGTCAATCATCTTGTCGATACCGGCTTTATCAACACGATTCGCGAGATCTGGTGGGACGTTCGCCCGCACCACAACTTTGGCACGGTCGAGATTCGCGTGTGCGATATGCCTGGCAATCTCGAAGATGTGCTGGGCGTGACGGCCTTGATCCAATGCCTGGTCAAGAAGCTGTCGGACATTATTGATCGCGGTGCTTATCAACATGATTGCCATCCGATGATGGTGCGGCAAAACAAATGGCGCGCCGCCCGCTATGGTCAAAAAGCCCAGTTGGTGGACGCGTTCAGCCATGAAGTTCGCGGCTTGAATTCCGTTGTGACGGATCTTGTCGAGCGGCTGTGGCCAACAGCGGAGGAGCTTGACTGCACCGAGCAACTCAAGCACGCGTTGCGGATCACCGAACAACCAAGCTGGGCACAACGGCAGGAAGAGTTGCTGGATGAGACCGGCGATCCCGCGGAAGTCACTCGCCGGCTAATGCGGCAATCTCGGCTGTCCGTGCCGGCATAAGACCGGTCCGCAACAGGCGAGGGTGATCTTGTTCATGCGTGTGCTAAGCTAGACTGGAAGCCGCTGCGCTTGCAGAGCTTGTTTCTTTCGCGCTGATTGCTCAGATGCAAAAGCCCAACCCCACGATATTTCGCGCCGCCGCAGGACGATGGCTGCTCGCTGTGATGGCACTCGCGGCGCCCCTTGTCATTGCGCTGCTCGTATTCTACATGCAAGACAGAGCCCACGAGCGCGCACTTGTTGGTCAACGCGTGGAGGATGCACTGGAACTTGCCGCTGGCAAGATCGAGCGGGAAATGAGCTCGGTCACTTCGGATTTGCTGTATTTGACTCGGCAAGCCGCGTTGCAAAGGTTCTTTGCTGACTTGCCGGACTCGAAACAAGAGTTGCAACAAGAGTATCTTCGCTTTGCCGAGGAGAAAGCCAGCTACGATCAGATTCGCCTGCTTGATTTACAAGGCAACGAGATCGTGCGGATCAATTATCAAGCGGGTTCGCCAGCGATCGTGCCTGACGCCGAATTGCAACCAAAGTCCTCGCGCTACTATTTCCAACAGGCGGCAGAGTTGAAACCCGGTGAAGTTTTCGTTTCGCCCATGGATCTGAATGAGGAGCATGGCGAGATTCAAACTCCCCATAAGCCGGTCATTCGCTTTGTCACGCCTGTGTTTCAGAATCAGCAGCAGAAGCAAGGGTACCTGGTCCTGAATTATCTAGGGCAAAACCTGCTGACGGAATTTGTCGATGCCACGCGAGGACTGCCGGGCCAACAGTTCGTCGCCAATTCCCGTGGCGAGTTTCTTTACTCGCCCAACCCGCAGGAGAATTGGGGCTGGCTGTTGGGACATTCTCATTCTCTGCCAACACGATTTCCTGACTTTTGGCCAATTGCCGGCCAGCAAGGCCAACTCGCTCACACACACGGCGTGTTTTCGCATATCCGAATCAACTTCGGCACAGCGGAACACCTTGAGCCGGAACAGTTGCCGGATGACGAATCTGGCGCACATGACGCCAGCTTGGAGTTGGTTTCTTTCGTCAACTGGGAGGAGATCGATTCGCGCAGCTCGTTGCTACTGCAGCGATTGTTGGCCATTTCGGCTGGCGCGATTGTCTTGCTGGGGATCATCGCCGGATATTGGGCACATGCCAGCACGGTCCACAAGCAGCAAGGCGAGTTGCTTGCCGCCAGTGAAACGCGACTGCGGACACTTTCGCGCCAATTGTTGCACGCTCAAGAGGATGAACGCCGAAGGATCTCGCGTGACTTGCACGATGATCTTAGCCAGCAGATCACAGCGATCTGTCTCAATCTGCGGTCCGCAAATCAGCAACCTGCCACAGAGAAGTCAAATGAACTGCTCACTCAAACGGTGGAAGGTGCGGAACAACTGTTGTCAGCGGTCCATCGCATCGCCGGCAACTTGCGGCCCAGTGCGCTGGATGACATTTCCCTGACAGCAGCCCTGGAGTCGCTGATCTCGGAAATGGAGAGTGTCTTTCCCATCGAATTCAAGTACCGCGCTCAAGGACTGGATGAAGACGCGTTGGGCCATGAAGCCAAAGAGAACGCGTTCCGCATCATTCAAGAAGGCCTTTCCAATGCCGCCAAACATGCCCAGTGCCAGCGCGTCGAGTTGGACGTTGAACAACGTGACGGCTTATTGACAATCGACATTTCTGACGATGGGCAAGGATTCGTCGTCGAACAGGCTGACGGAACGCGATTAGGTTTGTTAGGAATGAGAGAGCGCGCGGAACTGTTGGGTGGGACATTCCAGTTGCAATCCAAGCCCGGATCGGGAACAACCATCAGCGTGGAAATTCCAGCATTGGACGCGAGCAATTCATGAGTCTGCAAACCGGCATCCGCGTACTCTTAGCCGATGACCACGCCATGGTCCGAGAAGCGCTGGCTCGCATCTTGGAAGAAAGCGGTGAGATCACGGTTGAAGTCCAGGCGGGAAATGGCGCCGCGGCGCTTGCCGCGCTGGAGCAGACAGACGTTGACGTGGCCGTTGTTGACTACAGCATGCCCGGCCTGGATGCGGGGCAACTCATTGAGAAACTGCTGACCCGCAAGGCGACATTGCGGATCTTGGTTCTCACCGTCCATGAGAACATTCACTATGCCGTCAAGGTCTTAGAATGCGGAGCGCATGGGTACATGATCAAGTCGGCGGCGGTGGACGAACTGGTCCAAGCGATCAGGGCCGTTCACCACGGCGAGATGTTTATCTCACCCAAAGTTGCCAGCGAAGTCATCCAGCATCTGCGGCAACCTCGCAGAAATCGCGTTGGACTTGAGAGCCTCTCACAGCGGGAATTTGACGTGCTGCGAGTATTGGCCTCCGGCAGTTCCCTGCAAGATTGCGCCAAGCAATTGAAGATCAGCACTAGCACCGCTTCGACGTATCGAGCTCGCTTGCTGACTAAGCTCAATCTCAAGAACACTGCGCAGTTGATTCGCTTTGCCATGGAAAATGACGTCGTGGGTTGATCGCGACGATTGCAAATCCTGC
>CALJLD010000258.1 GCA_937982665.1 uncultured Planctomycetales bacterium | reverse complement strand
GCGCATGACAGAAGCATTTGGGACTGCGGATGGACGCGTTCAGCCTGCCGCGCAGCATGCGTAAATGCAATGCGAAGCGCAGGGCTGTGACAAGCCGGCGAACCGTTTCTCTCTGCCATTTTGGCAGCTTCACGACATGACTGCGAAGTGGCTCGGAGATCGGCTCGCCATAAATGGCTATTTTTAAGTGACTTAGGGAACCGGCACGCTGTTTGCTTTTTGCATTGGCGAGCGAGATTCCATCAACAAGTGGGGAGTTTTGCGTGCTGCAGTTATTCAAGAGATGTGGTTTAGAAGGAGGCAACGAAATGTTCAATGCACGTTTTGGCACGGATACGTTCCGCAGGCTGAAGGACGAAGTCGACCAGGTTTGGCGCGATGTGACTCGCTCCGGCGGGGCATTTCAGTCGTTCCCGGCGCTCAACGTTTGGGAATCTGATGACGCACTGTTTGTCGAGGCCGAGTTGCCAGGCTTGAAGCAGGACAATCTTGAGTTGGAGATCATGGGCGGCGAGTTGACCATCAAAGGTCAACGCCCTGACGTCAAGCAAGACGGCGAGTCGTATCATCGACAGGAGCGCGGCACGGGCGCGTTTGTGCGACGCCTGCGTTTGCCGGTTGATGTGGATTCCAGCGAAGTGGAAGCCAAGCTGGAGCACGGCGTGTTGGAGATTCGCTTGCCGAAGGCCGAAGCCGCCAAGCCGCGTAAGATCACGGTCAACGTGAGTTAGGTTGAGTTGCGAACGTCGTTAATGGCAAACGGAATCACTGGTAGCGAGCTACCAGTGGCACCCATTTGGCACGCGATGCCAGCGGTTTCGTAGGGTGGGTGAAACCCACCTTAAATCGATGTTGCAAATCAATTGGTGTCTGTGATTGGCAAGTCGATGTTGTTGATCAAAGGAAGGTGGGTTTCACCCACCCTACGGCAGAACCGGTTGCCAGAGAACATATCGCACGCGTTCAGAAGAAGCCTTTCAAAATAAAATCAAGCACAACTGAAATACAGAGAGGATATCCCGATGACTGCTGAAACCCCCATCAAACAAAATGGTGATCCTGCCGCCACAACGGAATCGACTCGCAGTGGTCCAGTGTATCGGCCGAATGTTGACATCATTGAACGTGCGGATCAGCTCGTCGTGTATGCGGACATGCCCGGCGTTCCCGAGGATGCGATAGACATCAACTTCCAGGAAGGGATGTTGACCATTCACGGCAAAGCCGATCGCCGTCAGGCGGAAGAGACGGAATACTTGCTCAGCGAGTATGGCGTTGGTGACTTCTATCGCACGTTTCGTGTGAGCGAGAAGATTGACGCGGCCAAGATCACGGCCGAATACCACGAAGGCGTGCTGATCCTACATCTGCCGAAAGCCGAGTCGCTGAAGCCGCGGAAAATTGCGGTTAATGTGAACTAAGCGGTCGGCCAGCCGTTGCCGTCAGCAAATTAGATAGCGGCAAGTGGGAAGGCATGCGATAATTACCGGGCGGTTCATTCAAAGAATGTTCGCCGCGAATCGAATAACCAGGACGCCGCGTCGTGATTATTGCGGCGCGGCGTTTGCACGTTGAAATCAATCGAGTTGTCATTAACTCGCCTTAGAACAACGATTGAAATTGAGCAGCGAGACAAAGGAGGAACATCATGGGCATGATTCGATGGAGCAACAAGCAAGACGGTGGAGGCAAGAGCGAGGACTTGTCGCCTTGGAGCGATATGCGAAGCGAGTTTGATCGCATGTTCGAACAGTTTGTTGGCAGCCCTTTGGGCTTCATGGCGCGACCGTTCACCGGCGCCTTGCACCCGTCCGTGGACGTTTCCGAGAAAGACAACGAGGTGATTGTCCGCGCGGAGTTGCCGGGCGTGGAACCAGACAAGATTAATCTCAGCCTGGCCGAGAACACACTCACACTTTCCGGCGAGAAATCCGAAACGCACGAAGAGTCTGAAGGCGAGTTCTACCGCAAGGAGAGCCGTTACGGTTCGTTTCGTCGCAGCATTCCGCTACCGTGCGCGGTAGAGAATGAATCGGCCGACGCGGAATATAAGAACGGCGTGTTGACCGTGCGGCTCAAAAAACAGCCTGGCGCCATGCGGCAGAAGATTGACATTCGATCCGGCGATCAGAAGTGATTCACAGCTCTGTGTGCATTCCACACAGGCACTCGGCCAGGGCGCTTCACCGCGGCGTCCCGGCCGTTTTTTTGCCGTTACTCCGTTGCTGATTCCTGGGGCGGCGCTTTGGCCGGCGGTTCCTCTTCCTTTTCTTCCGGCATCGCTTTGACCAGGCTGATCAGCGTTTGCCCTTGCTTGGGCTTGAGCGGCTGATCGACGGTATTGATCAACAACTGCGACGAGCCTTCGACGGCGCAAAGCAGCATTGCATGAGCGCCGTACATTTCGCGGAATTGGTCCCAGCCAAACTCTTCGGTCAGCTTGGTCTTCTTGATTGTCGCGCCGCCGGAAACTCTTGCGTTGAGTTCACCAACGGTGGCTTCCTGCGCGAAGAGCAACCGTGCCTGGTGGTGTTGAGAGATCTTCTCGCGGCGTTCGGTTGCGCCAGCGACAGGCACGACCTGGTAGACATTCGCCCGACCGAAATGTTCGATGAATTCGCGTCCGGCCAGAGCGTTGACTTCGTCATTCGCCGTGAGCGCCATCAGCCGGCCAATGCCGCCAAGTTCCACTTCTTCCAGGACGTATTCGGACAAGATGCTGGCATCGCACGTTGGCAAGCCGGCCATTCGCGCGGCGGAAAGATTGCGATAGTTCGTATCGACCAGCAGGACGGGAAAGTCCTCGTCTTGAATTGCCTTCGCCAGTTGACGCACAAACGGTCCCGCGCCGCCAAAGATGATTCCTTGGGGGTTGG
>CALJLD010000257.1 GCA_937982665.1 uncultured Planctomycetales bacterium | reverse complement strand
GCCAGTTGACGCACAAACGGTCCCGCGCCGCCAAAGATGATTCCTTGGGGGTTGGGTGTGGCCAGCCCCAGCCAGCGAGCGAGCGGACCGACCGTCAAACCGTACACCGCGACCGTACCGACAATCACCAGGAAGACAATCGGGGCGAGGAGTTCGGCTTGTGCTTTGGTTTCCGCGGAAACGGCATCGGACTGGGCCAGACCGATGGCGAACAACGAACTCACGGCCGCGGCGACGATTCCTCGCGGGGCAAGCCAGCCCAGTACAATCCGCTCGCGGCCAGTCAGCTTTGTGCGGAAGGTGGAAAGGGCGACGGTGACCGGTCGCACGACAACAAGCAACGCCGCCAGAAAGACCAGGCCCTGCCAGCCGACCGATCGCAAATCCGCGATCGAGAGCCGCGAAGAGAGCACGATAAACAACGAGCCGATCAGCAGAGTCCGCAAGTTTTCTTTGAATTCGACAATGTGCCGAATGCTGACAGTTTTTTGATTGGCCAGCAAAATGCCCAGCAGCGTCACGGTGATCAAGCCGGACTCGTGGGCCAGCACATTCGAAACTGCAAACGAAACCAGCACGACCGCCAGCGAGAAACCGTTTTGCAAATAGTCCGGAATCCAATGCCGCCGCAGCAATTCCAGAATGAACAAAAATGCGGCGACGCCGGCAACCACGCCGACGAGTACAGTCAACGCCAACGCTTTGATGGTGCTGGGCACCACGGAAGCGGTTTCGCCGGCGAGGACCGCTTGAAAGACCAACACGGCCAGCACCGCGCCCACCGGGTCATTGACAATGCCTTCCCATTTCGCGGCTCCGCCGAAGCGCCGTGTAGGCTGCACTTGCCGCAAGATCGGCACAATCACCGTTGGTCCGGAGACCACCAGAATGGCACCGAGCAACGCGGCCATTGCCCAGTTGAGTTCGAGAATCCAATGGGCGAAGAGCGTCGACAGGCCCCAGGCGATCAATACGCCCACGGTGACCAGGCGAAAGATCGCTTTGGCCGTATCACGAAGTTCGCCGAACTTCAGGCTGAGTCCGCCTTCGAACAAGACAACTGCGACCGCCAGAGAAACCACAGCGAACAGCAGTTCCTGGCCGAAGAGCTTGTCTGTCTCAATCCAGCCCAAGTTACCGACCGCGAACCCAAACACCAACAGCGGCAAGATGGACGGCACTCGTACGCGCCATGCAAACCATTGGGCCAAGATGCCCAAGCCCAACAGAGCGACGAGGAGAATGGCCGGATATTGCATAGGTTTCAGCGTGAATTCACTCGGCCGCCCCAGCAGCCGTTGTTTTGTGTTCCAAAGCCTACCGCATTTCCCGGTTTGCGGAAGTGGGCCGGGTGTGAGTGGCGATGGCGGCAGACTTCGAGTGGCAAATCTTGAGCGCGCTCGCCTTCCCGCGCAATCGTTACTCTCGTCGTGTCTGTTCCCTTTGTTGGGAAACCGGAGAATCGTTGCGTTGCGCGTCGATGACTAATTCTGGTGTCCGTTAACTCACCGGCACAGCTTGTGAGTAGCGACGAAAGCTCCCTCCCCTTTCGCCCAAAAAAGAGAACACCGTGTCCACGCGCTACGACTACGTCTTGTGGTCGGAAACGGATGATGAGCACGGCGCTTGGCGCTTTGTGCTGCGGTCCGTAGACGGGCAACAAGTCATCGAGGCTGACGAAAACGAGCCTGAAATCCGCGGTGAGCGGCTGCAATTGCTGGCGGTTGTCCGCGGACTGGAAGCGCTCGACCGGCCAGCGAACGTCGCATTGGTGACGCGTAGCCGCTATCTCTATCGCGGCATGACGTACGGATTGCGTGAATGGAGCACGCAAGGCTGGATGTGGGAGTCGTTCGGCCGCATGACTCCGGTCAAGAATGCGGATTTGTGGAAGCGGTTGGACCGCGCCGTCAAGATTCACCACGTGGAATGCCGTACGCCCGCGGCCATTCGACACGTCCGTCATCGCGAGCGGATGAAGCGCCAATCCTTGCGAGAAGCCGCAGGCGTTGGCCCCTCGCTGTGGCGCAAACTGACGGCCGGTCTTCGCGGTTTGTGGCAAAAGGCATCCTCAGTACCGTCTGCGGAGCTTGGCAATCAGCAGCTTGTCTGCGAGTAGCGATCGGCTGGAATGGAACTTGCCAAGACATTCACCGCGCGGCGGTGGACTCGGAATTGGCTATCGTCAACAATGGGATGGAACTCAAAACGATGCGCACTGATGCCGCCTTGGCCGATGTTGCACGAATTGTTGCCGGTCGTCATGAAGACCCGGCGGCCGTGTTGGGCCCTCGCCCGGTGACTGTGAAAGGGCAGCCCGGCGTTTCCGTCACGGCGTATGACCCCACAGCCGCGCGGATGTGGCTGGTTCCCATTCGTGAAAGTCAGGGGTTGGCGCGCAACACTCAAACGCTGGTGCCGATGCGTCGCATCCATCCCGGCGGCGTTTTTCAATCGGTTTGCTTGACGAAGAATCTCACGCGGAAACTCACGGGAATGCCCGACTACTCGACAAGCAAGCCAAGTCCTCAAGCGCCAAGTCCCGAAGCGCCTCCTGTTGAGCGTTATCGCTTGATTGCGGAAGATGCCAACGGGCGTCGCCAGGAACGGCACGATCCGTACGCCTTCCCACCGATTCTCTCCGACTTCGACCTGCACCTCTTGGGAGAAGGGCAGCATTGGGAAGCCCATCGTCGGCTTGGTGCGCAAGTTCGCGAGATCGACAATGTCCGCGGAGTCAACTTTGCCGTCTGGGCGCCGAATGCAGAGTCCGTCAGCGTCATCGGCGATTTCAACGGCTGGGACCGTCGACGCCATCCGCTGCGCAAACATATCCCCGGCGGCTTTTGGGAATTGTTTGTGCCAGGGCTGGAGAAGGGAACGCTATACAAGTATTCGCTCCGCACAGCTGGCGGCGAAGTGCTGGAAAAGAGCGATCCCTACGGATTCGCGGCCGAGTTGCCGCCTCGCACGGCTTCCGTTGTCACCAACCTGGATGACTTCACCTGGAATGATGAACTCTGGCTCGCACAGCGTGAACACCGCCAAGCGCTCGACCAGCCAATCAGCATTTACGAAGTGCACCTTGGCAGTTGGCGACGCGGCGAGAACGGCACTTGGCTGACCTATCGGGAGTTGGCACACCAGCTTGTCGAGTACGTTACCAAGTTGGGCTTCACGCACATTGAGCTGCTGCCGGTTTGCGAACACCCGTTCTCCGGCAGTTGGGGCTATCAGACCGTTGGCTACTTTGCGCCAACTTCGCGGCACGGCAGTCCCGCGGACTTTATGTACTTCGTCGATTACTGCCACCAGCATGGGATTGGCGTGATCCTGGATTGGACGCCGGCCCACTTCCCTCGCGACGCCCATGGGCTGGCCCGCTTCGATGGAACGCATCTTTACGAACATGCCGATCCGCGTCAGGCCGAACACAAGGACTGGGGCACGCTGATCTTCAACTACGGACGCCACGAAGTCCGCAACTTCCTGATCACCAACGCTCTGTTCTGGGTTGATCGCTATCACATTGACGGGCTGCGCGTGGACGCCGTGGCGAGCATGCTGTACCTGGACTACAGCCGTGAGGATAACGACTGGATTCCGAACGAGCATGGCGGTCGCGAAAACTTGCACGCGATCGAGTTCTTGAAATCTTTCAATGAGCAGGTCCACATCCGGCACCCTGGCACGCTGACTATCGCGGAAGAATCCACCGCTTGGCCAAGTGTCTCTCGACCGACCTATCTGGGCGGCTTGGGCTTCTCGCTCAAATGGAATATGGGCTGGATGAACGACACGCTGGACTATATCCGGCATGAGCCGATCCATCGCAAGTACCACCACAGCCAATTGACGTTCAGCCTGATCTACGCCTTCCACGAGAACTTCGTGTTGCCGTTCTCGCACGATGAAGTGGTGCACGGCAAAGCCGCACTGCTGGCGAAAATGCCAGGCGACATGTGGCAACAGTTCGCCAATTTGCGATTGTTGCTTGCCTATATGTGGACGCACCCCGGCAAGAAGCTGTTGTTCCAAGGCGGCGAGTTTGGCCAGTGGAACGAGTGGAACTACGATCAATCGATCGACTGGCACTTGCTGCAATGGGACTCGCACGTTGGTGTGCAGCAAATGGTGGCCGACCTCAACCGCCTGTTGGTCACGCAGCCGGCGTTGCACCAGCACGATTTCGATCCATCCGGTTTCGAGTGGATCGATTGCAACTCATCCGAGGACAGCACGCTCAGTTATGTCCGCCGCGCGAATGATGGCCGCGACGTGATGGTTGTCTGCATCAACTTCACGCCCGTTCCGCGGGACGACTATCACCTTGGCGTACCCCGCGCCGACTGGTATCGGGAAGTCTTCAATTCTGACGCCGGCGTCTACGGCGGCAGCAACCTTGGCAACGGTGGCGGAGCACAAGCACATGATGTTCCGCACCACGGTCGCCCCGCCAGTATGACCATCACCCTGCCGCCGCTGGCCGCGGTGATATTCAAGGCGGAAGGTTGAGTCCTTCTTAAGCGGCACCATTTGCTTCAATGTGACGATCAAGCGGCGCTTTTGATACGCTCGTGACGAGCGATAGCAATGGCTGCTCAACAACCATGTTGCACGCAGTCTTGCTCGATCTGCAATCTATCTAACGGATTGACCTGAGCGCGACGCGCCTGGTCAGGTACGCCAACTCAACTTCGCTGGCATGGCTGGCGCTAGCTGCCCTCGCCACGCCGGTGCCATTGACCCGTTTCTGCTTTACAACGTAATTTGCTGAGCGAACTTAGTTCGAAACATGTTCGCGAGGCAGGCGTGATGAGCCAACACGAAGAAAAAACGGCAACGCTAGATTGCGCGGCTGCGCACCCTCGTACGAATCCGAACCGACAACTGTGGTGGCTTGCTGCCGTCATTTTTGTGTTGACCACAACCGTCGTTTTTGCCGGTGCCGTCGAATGGCGACACTACGGCAAGTTGTTTTGGCAATTGGGCGCAGCCATGACGACCTGGGATAAGGTTGTTTTGTTGTGGATGCTGTGGTGGAAAACATTGATTCTCTTCGTGCCTGTTCTGACCGTTTGCGGCTTTTGTTTTTGGAGACGCCTGCTACGCACCGGTTGGTCGATGCTGATGGTGGGTTGGGTTGCAATCATCGCGTGGCAAGCGATTGATTTGCGCGTACAGCACGCCGTTGGGACGCACGCTTTTGACTTCCTGCCCAACCTCTATGATGCAGCAATGATGCCCGTTGAGGCCAACCACACGGAGTGGGGTGGCGATTCCTCAGGCATCTATTGGGGCGCGTTGCTGATCGTCTCGGCAGTGATCGCTTCCGGGCTTATTGCCTGGCCCGTCGCGCGCCTTGTTTCCCAGCACTGGCTTGTTCGCTCTTATGGTTTTCGCAATGCAAACGGATGGGTTACGACTGCCGCGATCTTAGGGCTGCCTGTTGTTTCGTTCTTGCCGGCACAAAGTACTGTCAGCAATCCCATGTTGCTGAGGCAAGCCAAGGCGCTGCTTCCAGTGGACGTTTCAGTCGTGGAGTCAAAATATGCCTGGCTTGCGAATTCACTTGGCTTGGGTTCATCGGGTGCCGAATGGAAGCGCGGCGTGCGGATTGTCTCGTTGCTGCCAAATCCCGTTGGCCTCGACTACGGCAAGGAGCAAGTCCATCTCCACAATTTCTCATACGAGGAAGTCAGCCTGGAAGGTTGGAAATTGGAAGACAAGACAGGGAATTGCCTGGCATTGACTGGGGCACTACCAGCTCAGGCCACACGTATTATTACACTTCGCGAAAAGGAACTGCCGCTCAACAATGATGGCGAGATTGTCACGCTCCGCGACGCAACGGGCAAGGAGGTCCACAAAGTCGAATACGGTCAAAAGCAAGCCAAGTATGGCGCGATGCTTTCGTTCCGCGAACCTGGCGACTTTGACGCCTTTGAATATCAGATCAACAACGCAGCAAAGATTGCCTTTAGCGGCTACTTCGACAGGTTGCAGGATCCGCCGGAAATCGACACCGAAGTCAAACTGGAAGACCGCGACCCTCCCAACGTGATCTACATCGTGCTGGAGAGCTTTCGTGCTTCGGCAGTCAGTCCGGAAGTTATGGGTGAACTCTATGCTTGGGGCGGCAACGGCATCCGATGCGAACAACACTACGCTGGTTCAAATTCGTCGCACTACGGCTTGTTCACATTGCTCTATTCGCGCAGCCCATTGACGTACAACGCTAGCCTTGACAAGAAGTTGCCGCCGCAAACGGCGTTCACACTTCGGGCCAATGGCTACGAGAATTACTTCATCACCAGTGGCGACTGTCGGGGTTTCCGCCGCATGGATGAGTATCTCTGCGAAGATTACTTCGACGAAGTGATCATCGAGAATGGCAAGAACTGGCGTGACTGGCCGGACCGTGACCGCAGATCGCTGCTGCGCGTGAAGGAGTTGGCGAGCAGTGGTAACAAACCGCGGTTTGTTATGGCCTTCTTGATGTCCACGCACTTTCCCTATCCATTCCCGCCGGAGTTTAATGATCTCCAACCAAGCGGTGATCATGTCTCTAGGGCCAACTGGACCAAGAGTGATCCACAGGTTCTACACAATCGGTACAAGAACTCCGCCAGATTCTTGGAAAGACAAATACTGGACGTAATCGAATCACTTGATCCAGAGCGCAACATCATTGTGATAACCGGTGATCACGGCGAATCGATGTTTGAAGACGGCGCGCTGGCGCACGCCTCAAGAGGATCCGAAGTCCAAACAAGAGTTCCGTTCCTGATGGTTGGCCCTGGAATTCCACCAAGAACTATTGACAAGCCAACGACGCACACGGATGCGCTACCAACGCTCTTGCATGCGTTGACCGGCGGGCCGGTTGAAGTCCACCACGCACACGGACGAAACCTGTTGGGCGAGACGCCGCTGGCGGACCAGGTTTTGATCTGTCCTTACCGCTGGAACGATCCGTTCGACCTTATCCTCAAGCGCAGCGATCAACGCTTGCAATTCAAATATCGACTTGATCGACCCGAGATTGCGGTGTTTGGCTTTTGCGATGAAAGCGCGAACCTCGACCTGAGCAATAAGGCGGACGTCTCTCCTCGTGCGGCAAGCGAATGGTCGCAGGCATTCCACCGTGAGCTACAACGCATTGTGCGATAACGTTTGCATCACCTTATTCCTCATTGCCGCGTAAGCACATCATGTGAGTGGCATTGTTTGACGATGAAAGCTGTTCTGCTACTTGCGGCGATTCTTGGTTGCGCGTGTGCGCTGGCTTTTGCCTGGTTGCCAGTGCCGGGATCGCAAGAGCGAAACGGCGCACACGCTCCCGCGACATCGCTGGCGGAATCAAGCATTGCTGTTGGTCAATCGCTTGATGACGCATTGGCTGTGTTGAGTGCGGCCAAGATCGAGCATTACGAAGGCAAGTTCTCGAAGGCGTATGTCTTGGGGCCGGACGATGATCCAAACGAAGTTGAGCTGTTGATCAAAGACCGCTCAAACGTGACCTTCGAACTGGACGAGAATCACACAACGGCCTGCGTTCACTATTCCACGTCTGAACGAGCGGTTACGGACATTGAGTTGCTGATCGTCCCGTATCGCAGGGCGACGAAGTTAAATCACACCTGGCTACGCGCGACCGAGTTACGGCTCCATGGTGACAGGTCGTTCACGGTCCGGTTTTCCCGACCGCCCACGGAAGAAGAACGAGAACAGCACCGCCGCCGCATGGCGTTCTTTCAGCTGGTGCCGCCGTTTGATCAGGATTAACGCGTTGCGGTGGGGGAACTCCCGGCGAACAGTACCAAGCGCAAGGCTCTTACGTATCCGTCGAAATATCATCCCAATCCTGGTTCATATAACCCACGAGCCAATTCAGCGCGTAGTGCCGTTCCAGGACAACGCCGGGGTCCAAGCCTGCGGGCGAGTCTTTGCCTTTGAGCCGGGCATCGACGACGGCCCAATGGTAGCGATAGATCAAGTCCGCGGCATCCAAAAGCTCTGACTGTGACCGGAGGTCGGCTTGCTGCAAGAAAGTCTCTCGCCCACTGTTTTGCAACAAAGTGACTGCATGCGGAACATCGCAAACTGTGTCAGGCCGTTTCAACTCTTCAATGAATTGGAGCGCCCAAAGCATGACCCAATAGCACTCATACTGCCACCCGAATTGCACGCGGTCATGTTGAGACGGCGTGGGCTCTTTGATGAACTTGGATTCGTTGGGCGTAAACGCTTCCGCCAACTGAAAGTGTGTCACCAGGTTGTCGATGATCCCTTGCTCAAGCCCCTCGCCTTTTACAGCGACAATACAAAGCGCCATGGCCCTGTTGGCAACTTCTTCCGTGGTGCGCCGGAGCGAGTCGGTCTCGCTTTCGATCATCGGCAAGTGATCGATAAAGGGAACGTTCTCGGAGTTGAGGATCTTAATTGAGCGTGCCTTCCGAGCGGCAGCCGAGTCTTGTGATTGCATGCTGAGATTCTCTGTATCGCTTTGTGGGTTGGCAGCCGCAATCTACACGGAACGAAGGGGCGATTCACGCGAGTCGGGCATTGCGCCCGCGAATGAGAACTGCCAGTTTCGGGCGGCTCCGGCACGCGGATCGGTCGAAGAACCGTCGTGGCGGACACTTTGCCCAGATTGAAGCGGCCAACTCTCGCGCTCAGATTTCACCGAATCTGCGGCTTAGTCGGACTGTTGTTCTTCAGTCGCAACCCATTGCTAGTTAACGCTTTGCGTCACGACCGCCGCCGGGAGCCGCGAATCCGCCGCAGAATTCTCTTGCCCTAAAGCGAGCGAAACAGCACGATTCAATTAGCGTGTCGCGGCGAACGCAGTCGCGACGGACTAGCGGCCGATCGGCTGGCGGCGGCAATCCCGGCAGCGTCGGCGGGTTCTAGTTGGAAAGGAGGTGATCCTGTGACTTCTGGTTGTAGTTGCCATCAAATGCGAGGTGGCTGCCCGTAACAGCCGGCGGGCTGTCTTATGACGGCCACCGTCTCAGAAGGATCACCGTTTGATCCCGAAGAGTTAAGAGACCCGATTCCTGTATGGGAGTCGGGTCTCGTTTTGTTTGATCGCCACAGATGTTAGCCGATCGCGGTTCAGTGTTGATGGTCATCAATACTCGTCCAGCAACCGCACAACCGAATCGGCCACTAGCTGGTAGCTTTGCCGCGTGTAGCCGCCGCTGAGCAGCATGACGGTCGGAATCTCGCGCGATCGCAGTTCCTTGACCACAAACATGTCACGCTCGCGAACTCCCATTGCGGAGACGTCCATGTTGCCCAAGGGATCGTCCTTGTAGATGTCCGTGCCTGCGTTGTAGATGGCCAATCCCACAGGCTCACGAGTGACGGAGTCCAGGAATTCCGGCAGCAATTCACGCAACTTGCCGAGGTACAAGTCGTCATCGCATTTGCTGGGCAACTCGATTTTGCAGTCGATCCGTTCCTTCGCTTCGAAGTCCAGCAATGGGTAAATACTGCGGTTGAACATGTCGAAGATGAACACGCGCGAGTCAACTAGAAACGCATGACAGACGCCGTTTCCCTGATGGGCGTCCAGGTCAACGTAAATCACGCGTTCATTTGGCTGCAACTTGCCGGATTGCCGCAAGCTGGCGATGGCAATGGCGATGTCTGAATAGATGCAGAACCCTTCGCCAACTTCTGGTTTGGCATGGTGGTATCCACCGCTGAGATTGATGGCCAGCCCGGATTCCAGGCAAGCCTCAGCGGCGAGAATTGTTCCCCGCGTCGCCCAGCGCATGGGTCGCAGCACACACCAATCGATTACGCTCCAGGGAAGCCGTCGAACCGGCGGAACTTCCAGTGCAGCCGCGAGATACTTGGAGTCACGCAGCTGCTCCAGATACGCAGGTGTGTGGACGAGTTGCAGTTCGGCTCTGTTCGCCGGGCGTTTGGGGCGCACATGCAGTGGCTTCAACCGCGGACCGAACTCGCGTTTGATCACCTTCCACGCTCGCCCGTACTTCCGTGAGTCAAACGGGTGCAGCCGTTCCAGGCCAAACAGCCCAATGTTGTACCTGGGTGAATAGACGATGCGTGCCAAGTCTGCGTCCTTGAGTCCGCGTGCCGTTTGTTGAAGTCCTTAGCATCAACTTGCAACAAATGCGGCGCATCGTGCAAGGCACGGACTGAAAGAATCCTGATTGGGATGTCCTGGCACTGCGGACAACGCCGCAGCCAGGTATTTTGTTTTGACAAATCAAAATATCTGTTATGCTGAGGAAATGATCAAGACCTCGCAAAAAGCGACAACCACGCCATCACGCACGACGTCATCGCGGCTCCGCATCGCCAAGGCGGATGTGCTCCGCGTGATGAGCGCCTATCCGCGGGTCTATTTTGCCTGCCACACGCGGCATGTCCGCGATCCGAAGACCGACGAAGAGATCAGCCGCCACCAGGCCAGCATTCTGGATCACCTGGACGGCGTGGAAGGGACAAGCCTGCTGGAACTGGCCGATCACATGGGCGTTACGCCATCGACGATGTCGCTAAACATCGATCGCCTGGAGCGGCGCGGCTACGTCACGCGCGAACGCGATACGGCTGACCGTCGCCGTGTGCTGCTCAAGCGAACCGCCGCGGGAACACGGGTGAGCGAAGCCCAGAGCGTGCTCGATCCGCAACTTGTCCGCAGTCTATTGGCCGAGTTGCCGGCGGCTGAACGCCAGCAAGCCATCGCTGGGTTGGAACTTCTGGCCAAAGCCGGCAACGCCGCCATGCGAAAGCAAGCAAGAAAACGGGGCAGGGGGGCGCGAAAGCAAAGTGACTGATGCTTGTGGTCAAGAATCAAAATCCGGCAATGAGGAGCCGGAACAACAAAACGAAGGAGCGAATACAAACTGGTTGAAGGTGCGAAATGGGAAGCTTTTGGTTCTGGGTTGTGTTGGTGTTGGGGATCGTTATCGGCCCGTTCTTGTTGATGACAATCATTGGGCTGATGTTGCCGAAGGCCCACACGGCCGAGCGGAGCGCTGAGTTGCCGGTTCCGCCGGAGCAGCTTTGGGAAATCATCACGGACTACGAACAAGCACCTTCCTGGCGGCGTGGCATGAAGTCGATTGAGCCGCTGCCGGATCATGACGGCCACAAAGCCTGGAAAGAACAAGGGAGAACCGGATCGATGCCGTTTTATGTCGAAAAGGTCGATCCTCCCCGAGAATACGTCACGCGAATCATCGACAAAGGAATGCCCTTTGGCGGCAGTTGGACGCAAACCATCGAGCCGACCGACAACGGTGCGAAGATCACCGTTCGCGAAGACGGCCTGGTCTACAATCCGCTCTTCCGTTTCCTCTCGCGTTTCCTCTTTGGCCATCACGCGACAATGGACGCCTATCTGGCCGATTTGCGAAAGCATGTAGAAGGGTAGTAGGCTTCGCGCTCGCAAGACGCCCGCAATGGCGATAGGAATCAACTACTAAACACGGTTGCTAACCATTCAGCACTTGGTCCAGCGTCTCTTGCAAGACCGTGGCGCTGCGGCGGATACCGGCGATTTCTTTCGGCCAGAGTTCGATCTCCGATGTGCCGATCACGCCGCCTTGGCCAACGACCGTGGGGACGGAAAGCGCGACGCCGCGAATGTCATAACAACCATTCTGAAGGCTGCTGACGGGCAGCACACGCCGGCGGTCCAGCGCAATGCTTTCGATGACTTCGCGAATGGCGATGCCCACGGCGAAGCCCGCGCCACCTTTCTTGGCGATGACTTCGGCACCGGATTTCTTAGTGCGCTCAAACACGTCATTCGCCACGGCTGACGACCAATTGGGGAACTTCTCCAGCGGCAGACCTCCAATGGTGGCGCTGCTCCAAATGGGCATCATGCTGTCGCCGTGCTCGCCCAGGATCAATGCCGAGACCTGCGTTGCCGGCGCGCCCAACTGTTGCGCAATCAAGCCGCGAAAGCGTATCGTATCGAGCACGGTGCCCAAGCCGAGAATCTGGCTGGGCGGGAGTTGCAGCCGCCGCGTGGCCAGGCAGGTGAGAATGTCGACCGGGTTGGAGACGACAAACACAATCGCGTCATCGCGCATGCCTGCGGAAGCGACGTTTTGCAGGATGTCTTCAAACAGCGCGACGTTGCGGTTGATCAGGTCCAGGCGGCTCTCATCCGGTTTGCGACGCAGCCCGGCGGTGATGCAAATCAAATCGCTATCGGCGATATGTTCATAACCGCCGGCTGCAATCTCTTGATCCGCGCACAGCGTTGCTCCGTGAATCAAATCGAGCGCTTGCCCGGCGGCCATCTCCGCGTTCACGTCCAAGAGCGCGATCTCGCGGACGATGCCGCTTGTCTGTAAAGCAAACGCGGCGCACGACCCCACCAGCCCGCCACCGCCAACAATTGCAACTTTCATCGGTGTTCCAGTTGATCAATGCCCGCTGTCAATTCAGGTTCTCAACCATAGGTTCAAGCGGCACAATCGTCACGGGCAAATCCGTCAAAGCGGCGGAATTCATCGAGTGAGCCAACATCGCGACAACTGCTGGACGTTTGACAGAACCGCCGGCGGCGAAATACATTTTGAATGATCATTCAAATTTTGCCGCATTCGCCAAAACGATGTCCGAAAAAGCAGATACCAAGCAGCGACTCCTCGCCACCGCCGCGGAATTGTTTTGGCAGCAAGGCTACACAGCCACCGGAGTCGCGCAAATCCTCAAGGCAGCGGATGCCAAAAGCGGCAGCCTGTATTACTTCTTCCCCACCAAGGAAGACCTGCTGGTGGGCGTGTTGGAGAATTATCTGACGCTGCTGTGGCCGGAAGTCATTCAGCCGGTGTTTGACCGCGTGAGCGACCCCATTGAACGCATCTTTGGCATTTTGGACGGGTACCGTCGCGGGCTGCGAATGACCAAATGCCAAGGCGGCTGTCCAATTGGCAACCTGGCGTTGGAACTTTCCGACACCCACCCGGCCGTGCGCAAGTTGCTGGCGGCCAACTTCGCCAGCTGGCGAGACGCCATTCGCCAATGCCTGGATGAAGCCGCGGACCGATTGCCGGAAGACATTGATCGTGACGAGTTGGCCACATTTGTGCTGACGGTCATGGAAGGCGGCGTGATGCAGGCCCGCACAGAAAAACGGCTGGTCCCATTCGAGCAATCCGTGGCACTCCTGCGGGACTACTTTGACCGGCTGCTTGCGGATGGCTCAACATGGTCCGCGCCAAAGCCAGCGAAGGCAAGTCGGGCACGTCCCAAGGGATGAAGCAAAAAAAAGAAGGCTGCCGACATTCATCGACAGCCTCTCTTTGCGTTTTCAGTCACGTCAGCGTATCAGCCGCCGATTTTTTCGCTGGCTTCCTGCACCTTCTTTTCCGCTTCTTCGACTTGCCGGATCAGCTCCTGCATCGCTTCAGGCGTGATCTGATCGGCATCGCCCTCCGCGAGTTTCTTCATCGCGGACACGGCGGCCTTGAGTTCTTTTTGGGCCTCCTGCATTGCATCCATGGCCGCTTGCTGTTGCGCGGGATTGACCAGACGGATGGCCGGTGCAACCGGAAGCGCGCGTATGCGGCCAAGTTGGACTTGGGGGATCCGAATGCCATTCATTTGCTTGGCATACTTCTCATACAGTTCGAATGCTTCCTTGTGTTTTTCCTTAAGCTCGTCTTGATCTTTGGCGGCGTACTCTTTGGATTGCTCTTTGCCATCGACCTTTTCTTTGACGGTCATTTTGATTGAGCCGTCGGCCTTTTCGGAAATGTCAACTTCGCGGTCACCTTCTTTGGCGTTGATGGTCTTGTTGCCTTGGGCGTCCGTGGACGATTGGATCTGCATGTTGGCACCGCCGCCAAAGACGATGTTGAATCCGCCCATGGCCGGCAAGGCCTGGTTGGCTTGCTGTTGGGTCTGCGGCGGATTGAGTACGGCATCCGCACGGCTGGCGGCCGCTTTGTTGTCGCCGGCAATGATCTGCTCTAGCGCGGCCTTCACGCGGGATTGCGTGTCGCCTTCGCTTTTTTCAAATAGACGTGTGATGACATCCATCGCCCGCGTGGTGACTTCCAGGCTGCCGCCTTGCGCGGCTGCAACGAGCGGGTCCAGAGCTTTCATTCCGGCTTCGGCAAGGGACTCCGTCGCGGATTCCCGGGTTTGGAAATCGTCCGCGTCCAATTCGCGAATCCAGGTGGCGATCTGCTCCGGCGTGACTTCCTGGCCCTGCCGACTTGGCGGCGCGTCCTGAACCCGGCTGAAGGCCGTGACCGCGCCCAAGACACCAAAGCCCAAAAGCGTCGCCAGGGAAATTGCGATAGCCAGCGGTCTCATGATTCTCTCCGATGGGTCGTGTAAAGTCGCGGATGTTGTTGCGTGGATCGCGCGAGCTGTTTGTTTGCAAGTTGGAGTACCGATTGTCTTGAAAGTGGTTGCCCGGAATGTCATTGGGGCACTTGTTTTTTTGCCTCTCCTTTCATTGTCTCTCAGTTCCGGCTGACTGACAACATCGGCTGAAAGCGGCGAATTGACAATGCGTTTCGAACGCTGCTTGCGGAATCTCAGCGGACCTGCTCTTCGCCAAGCACAAAGCTTCCTTCCTGCTCGAGGTCCTGTTTGATCGCCCAGCCCGGTTTGAGCTTCAGTTTCCAGCCCGGTCCGGAAGTCATGCCCGCTTGCGGGGAATCCCCCGCGGCGACAGTGACCATTCTCCAGTCCTTTGCGACCAGGCAACCTTCCTCGGCAGTGAGTTCGCCCCAGACGTCGCTGACGGTGATGGTACCGTAAACTGTGCCGTGCTCTTCAAACGGCGTGATGTTGTTGGGATTGAAGGACATTCGCATCTGTCGCAAGGGTATGCGGACGACAACGCCATCCACAAACTGTTGCTTGAATTTCGCCTGTTGTTCGCGGCGTTCGGTTTCGCGTTTGTTTTCGGCGAGAATCAGTTCTTCGCCCGCATACCCGCTGGCGTTGCGCTCGGCCTCAGCTGCCAGATTCTCCGGAAGACGGAACACGCCCGTTGCTGCCGCCAGCAACTCGCCAAAATCCGCATCGGCCGCGTCTTGCCGCCAGCTCTCACTGTACTTATCGAGCAAGAGCCCATAGGCCGGGCCAGAGACATATGCAAAGGACCGCACGAAAGTGGGCAAGCTGCCTGGTTTGTCTTTAAGCGCTGCAACAGCCGCACCGATCGCGGTCGCATCGTCCTTGGCGGCCAGCTTCATGCCAGTGTATTCGGCAACGCCTTCATGCATCTCCATCTCGCGCTCGGCCGCGGCGGCCGCTTCAAACAAGCTGCGGCGGTGCGCGCGAAAAATCAACGCGTCGCGAATGGCCGTTCGCTGAGCTTCATCTTCATCAGCTTGCAGAGCTGCGGCCAAGGCTCTCCATTCCATCTGCAGCCAAATCCGTCCCTGCAGAGAATCCATGTGACTGTTGTCCGCTCCGCTGGACGCAAAACCCAACTGATCCTGCACGCGATGCCACGACTCATGGGCCATCAGCGCCTGGCGGTTGAATTCGTCCTCCGGCAACGGCCACATCACCATTGCCCAATGCACTCCGCCCCAATGCAACGCGGTGTTGGCAATCGCCTTACCTTGCGGCAATGTCCCAACAAAGACATCGCCCTGCCTATTGAGCAGCCCTTCTTCATCAACCTGGTTGGCGACGACCATTCGCGTCTTCACATCCGCAAAGATCAGCGGCCCGGCCAGGCTGATTCCCCACAGCTGGCTGTCATCCCGGGCGAACACTTCGTTGGCTTCGGCAAAAGCGGCCGCTGCGGCTGCCAGGTCAATCGCCGGCGGAGCGTCCTGCGGCGGATCACTGTCTTGCGCAAGCGATGCTCGGCAGAAACAACCCACTAGGAGAATGCCGAGAAGCGTGCACGTCAGGCGTATTGGTGATGGGTTCATGCGGAACGTAGTGCTTGGGAACTTGTGGGAACGGACCGGTGCCACACAAAAGCGGCACCTCACGCCGCCGGATAGTTGCCAGCGATTGCATTATCTTGCGGCTATCTTTGTCTCAGCCTGCGTAAGTGGCACTTGAACGGAATGGTTGTATCGCGTTCTCGCATCGTGGAAAATCAATCGTGGAAAATCAGGCGAAACCAAAACGCAATCGGGCGGAGACTGAGCGTCACCGGCATTGGAAGCATCAGGGAGAACATCATGACCGATCTCGGGCGAGTCATTCTCAGTATCGCGATAGGGCTGTGCATCGCCAGTTTCTCAGCCGCCGACTCCATCACCGCAGCCGGCAATCCTGCCCAGCTTGACATCCGCCCCGCAGGCGAGCACGCCATTCGTGTCACGTTAATGCCGATAGACGCCGAAGCGGACGTTCCGTTCACTCCGATGTTGGCCTCGCAAGAACTATCCGCGCCGATCATTCAGCTGCGAGAGATCAAGAGCCCCATCAGAGAAAAAGTTGGCACGCTCAATGTTGAAGTTACCCCATCACCGCTTTCGGTGATCGTCACAACCGAGTCAGGCGTACTGCTGCAGAGAATCACATTTGAAGAAGACGGCAATTTGTCATTCCATAAGAGCAACCAGCCGGTGTTGGGGTTAGGCGAAGGAGGCCCTCAACCGGCAGCGCGCGGCGATTGGCAAAACCAGCCCATTCAATATGACCGCAATGGCGCTATGCATCAGATGATTCCGCGCTGGGAATCGGGCGCATATGGTTCCAGGAATCCCGTGGCATTGATGTTTGGGACCGAGGGGTGGGGACTGCTGGTGGCCACACCTTGGGGCGAGGTTGACCTGCGAGAAGAAGAACGCGGTCTCTTCAAGCCTTGGCAACCGCCGGAAGAAACGGATGGTGGCAACCAAGGCGACAGAAGGCAAAGAGCCACTCTGGAACG
>CALJLD010000256.1 GCA_937982665.1 uncultured Planctomycetales bacterium | reverse complement strand
AATCTTTCCGCATGCTCTGGAAACGTTTGCTGTGAAGGTGATCTTCGCATCGAGTAATTTCTTTGTTGGTCGATTGGCCAGTTGTGAGTTTGTGCCGTGAAGCTTGATTGGTGCTTTGTTCATTTCGTTTCGCTGGTTGAATCGTTGCGGGAAGTGCAAACGGGGTGTGTTTGATTTGTCTTGTCGTTGACGTTTTGACGTACCTCGGCCAGCACGGGTAGCAAGCTATTTGTGGGTCCCGCCGAGCTTTTGCTTCTGTTTGGCTCCTCGGCTTGGTTGATTGCCGTTTGTTGTCTGCAGGGCCAAGTTCTCACGAAACGTGCGCATCGCCCAAGAGCGAGATTGCTAATTTTCGGAGATTTTTTCGAAGTTTTTTAGAAGCTCGTCGCGCGATAATCATTCGCATTTGAAACGATTTGTTGCGCGGAAAAACCTCGCGAGCTGGTGCATGGCGGCATTTTTTGCGCGCTGATGGGACGTTGCGACAAAGCGCGTGAGCGAGATCGAGCTCCGCAACATGGTTGCTTGTCCGGTGGACTTCGAAGCGTGCGCTATTCCGGCACAAGCAAAGTCCCGGCCAGCAAGTCCTGGATGCCGCGGCGTGGGCTGATCAAAGCGACGATCAACCCCACAACAAATAGCAACAAAATCAAGCCAACCGCCGCAATGATCGTCAGCGCCAGGATGGCCATTTCCTGGCTAGTGTCGCTGTCAATGGTCACGTTGCCCATGACCAGCCCAACATATATCAGGACGGTCATCACCGCCATAAAGGGGAACCATGCGAGGAAGCTGCGCCAGGCGCAGCGCCAGCGGCCAGCCGGCCTACCATCTTTTTGGCGCAAGACGCGGACCCTCGCGAAGCGAAATACAGGTCCTCCGTTAAGATAAGCTCCCAAAAAAATGGGTACGCTCGCCAAGACGGTCGCCGGGACGCCCAGCGTCCAAATGAGCGAGATGCCTTCAGGCAGCAACATCGGCATTGTGGCGATCAAACTGATTGCCGTGACATACAATGACAATTCGGCAAACATGGAAATGGAGAGTAACCCAAGTCGATCGTCCCACCGCAGTCGCGATGGCGTCTTTACGGCTTGCCGCAAACGGTCGACCGCCCAATCCAACGATTCCTGCGTCGCATCGCGCTGCATTAACTCTGTGTGAAAATCCTGGTCCGCAAGCGGAATGATTATTTCACCGCGACAAGCCTGATAGGCCTCGTCCAATAGCTTGAGCGCGCGCTTAATCTGATTGTCGTTGTCAACTTCGGTTGAGCTTTCCTGTTTCTCGGTAGCGACAGGCAGCGAGCCAAAATTCGGCAGGTTGATCAACTTCAGTTGGCCGGAATGATCAACCAAGACCTGGTCAACGGACGTTTGCTGCGGCAGTGTTTCATCGTTCACTGCTGCTCGCAATTCTTCTGCCAAGGCCAACAAGACGTTCCGCCGAAATCCCCAACGAAAATCCTTAGGCTGTTGGGCAATTGCCTTGCGTAACGGAATTGCGGCAACAGCTTCAAAAGCCTGCCAACGGTGATCGTTCTTTTGTCCACCGCGTAGCCATTGCTCGCGCGCTGGGCGAGTTGTGTTGACTGGCAACTCCTCGAGCAACTTGTTGCCGGCATCGTCCTTGGCAACGTAAACCCAAACCGCACGTTCCAGGCTTGTGTCCTGGCCAAGATAGACGCAGTAGTTGTCACGTTCTGCCACAACCCGCTGCAAAGCGAATCCAGCAAGCTGCAACTCGCTGGGAGCAACAGGCAGAGTTGCGGCCTGCGGAGTCAAAATGTGAACGCCTTGCTGGCGAACATGAACGCTGATGACGCGTGTGCCTGTCGCAAGCTCGTGTAACCCGCGATAGCCGTTCTTGGAGCGCATGGTTGCCAGGAACAACAAGCTGATCAACCAACCGCCGAAACTCACCAAAGAGCTTTGAATTACGGTGACGGCGTTCTCTGCTGCCCCCGGTTGAGCCGAGGAGCCGATAATTCCGGCCCAGATTCCAAACGCGAGACTGACACCAGGGAAGATGAGGCTCCGCACGATCGAACGCAAGAAGCCAACACGCTCACCAGACAGGCTCACTGTTCGCAAACCCATGAGTTTCTTGCCGAAGCCGCGTCCCCAAATCGCTTCGAAGAAAACGAAGTACGCAAAAATGCCGAACACGCTGCCGTACTGAATGCTCAGAGAGATAGCGTCTCCCCCTTGCGACTGCCCACTATTGACCGCATTGGAAATAGCAATGCCCATCCCGAGCAGGAATGCGAGGATACCGGCCACGAAAGAACTGCCAACGTAGTCCAGCGAGAACGCCGCCAATCGCCGACCTAGCGTTGCGATTGATGATCCGCCTGACCCGAAAGGCAGCAACGCAGTCCGAATCTCGTGCAGGCTGCCAAACCGCCGCGAAGGATCTTTCTCCAACATGCGGCCGACGACCTTGGAGAGATCGGTCGGGATTTCAGCTCGCAAGCTGCGCGCCGTTGGCGGAGGGTCCGCGACAATCCGAGCAATTGCCGTGGCGAAATCCCCGGTGAACGGCGCCTGCCCGCATAGCAAGTAGAACAGCGTGGCGCCCAGCGAGTACTGATCGGTCTTTTCCGTGATCGTCTCGCCGCGAAGTTGTTCCGGCGCGGCGTAAAGCGGCGTGCCCATGAACCCGCCGCCAGTTGTCAGTTCAACGTCTCCGACCAAAGACTTGGACAAACCGAAGTCACCGACCTTGACGCGTTCATCAGCGCCTAAGAAACAGTTGGACGGCTTCACATCACGATGAACAATTCCGGCCCGATGAGCGGCTTCCAAGCCGTCCAGCACATCGAGAATCCAGTCCACAGCGCGTTCGATGCTTGGCGGCCCGTCTTTCTCCACGACGTCGCGCAGCGTTTCTCCGCCCATGAGTTCCATGGCGATGAAGAATCGCCCATCGATCTCACCAGCGTCATAGACAAACGTTGTCCGCGGATGGCTGAGCGAAGCGGCAAGTTTGCCTTCGCGGAGAAAGCGATCTGTGGCCGCTTGTGTGTGAGAGATGGAAGGGCTGAGAAGCTTTACCGCAACGCGGCGAGAGCTGGCCAACTGTTCGGCTTCGTAGACAACGCCCATGCCGCCGCGGCCAATTTCGCGCAACAAACGGAACTCGCCCAGTTTCTTGCCGACGAGGTCTTCGCCCTCGCCCCGGGAGCGAATCACATTTGTGCTGGAAGTGTGGCGGTTGCCCGAACCGGTTGACCCGGTGGGCTTGACCTCAAGCGTTTCTTCCGGCTCCAGGAAGGTGCTTAGCGATTGCCCACAGAAGCCACAAAAGCGAGGCTTGTCTCCCGAGAACTCAAGCGTACGGCCGCAATGATCACATTCAACTTGCTGCATCATCACTCATGCTACGCTCAAAATCTCGCCAGTGCTATTTGCATCTCTATTTTGGTGCCATCTAAATATTCTACTTGGCCAACCGCGCCGGGGTTTCAGTTCCCTCGTCGAGAAATGAAGTTGAAAATCAGTTGGCTTGCAATGGCACTTCATGCGGCCAACGATTTCTCCACAAGGACAACGCACGGCCAGCATGCGAGAGCGGCCCATAGTGCTGGTTGAGTTCTTCATCGCTCAGGCCCAAGACGGCACTCACAGTCCATTGTCCCGCACGAACAATCACATCGCGCGGTGGCAGCACTTCTTGCGGCGCCAGCGACCACCATTCCAAGACGTGGCCTGTCACAAGAATCCGCCAGCTTTGTTTGTCCAAAGCATCCTCGCCGGCGGTTGGCGGTTCGCCGGTGCCATCGGCCGCTGCTGGCCAGTCCTCACCCCAATAACCCTCCGGATGTTGCTTTGCGATCAACTCGCGGGTGACGCTCTTCAAATAGTTGATAACATCTTCGCGCGTTTGCGAATTCAAAATCTGATCGGTCTCATCAATCCGCAACAACATCACCAACGTGTGCAGGCGATGATTGCCCTGGCAAACTCCCTGCGGCAAGCGCTGCCGCATAGTGCGTTGGGCGATGAGATTGAAGTCCATGTGCTGGCCTTCGGCCGTTGTCCATTGGCCGGGCGAATTCGCATACAACGCCAACGCCATGCCGGACCATTCATATTCCACCTGATTCAGGCTGAAGTCCCGCATCGATTGCTCAAGCACAGCCCGCAACGGCATTGGACCTTGATTGGTGTTCAGCATGAAATCCAACGAAGTGCCGACTTCCGCCAGGCATGCCAGGGTGTGGTCCACATGGCTGGAACTGTTGGCTCCTTCAAACGTGCGATAGCGAATGCCGCCGTCTTCGGTCGTTTCCAACAGCGGCGGAACATTGCGGTCCGCCTGGAACACACGGCTATCGACGAGGAAGTCGCGCATGCGTTCGCCAGACCACGCGGCCTCATTCGCGAAATTCGCTTCAATTCCCCAAAATCTGAGAGCGTGATCAACAGAAGCGACAGGCGGGTTATCGCCAAGCTTCGGTTGCAGCTTGTTAAGCACAGCCTGCAGCTGATCATCGGTGACAACTTCCGGCATGTCATACAGCGGCGGCACAATCCGCGGCTCGTTGCGTAATGCGGCCAGCGTCAGCGGCGCTTCTGTTTCCGCGAACAGGTAATAGCCCAAGCCGATGGCACCAATAACAACCACGGCTTGAATCAACAAGAACAGTGGCGTCGCCAAACGAGGGGCGGGCTTGTCGTCCGCTGATGCTTTGGCGTTTGATTGTGAAGTTTGACTCATAGTGACGCCCTAGCTGGCGTTGTTGGAGTTTTTTCTATTCGGTTGAGTGCAATCAAGTCGCACCGTTGCATCGAGACGCCTTCTCATCGATTGCCCCCATCAGGCGGCGCGGCGATTCCAGCATCGATGGGGTTGGGACGTTCCTCGTGCTCGGCCGTTTGATCGGGTGGTTCGTCTTCCGGGGGATTCTCTGCTTCGGGCTCGGGCGCGCGATAGATCAGCCGGCTGGCAATCAACGTGACATCGTCTTCGTATCGCAAACCCCACTCTTCCGAGTTTCGCAGACTGTTGGTCAACGCCACCTGGGTCTCTTTATCAACAATGACGTGCCGAATGTCGTAGCGATCAAATGTCTCGGTCCAGTTCCGGCCAGCGCCTGCAAGCAACATGTAATCTTCCCAAACGCGACGTGGCAAATGCGTCGTCATCGCATTAGCAAAGAACTGACGCTCCATCGAACTTTCATCAGTCCGGCACTTGACCTGGAAATATCCAGCCCAAGCCATCGGTGCGAAGACTCTTCCGCGCAGGGGATTCTCATTGAGATATTGCGCCACTTGCCAGGGCGAATCCGCACCCAGCAACTGGGCAGGGCTCCGCTGCTTCTCCTTCGGGCTGGCAACCATGTCGTAAGTGGGCGTGAACATCAACGCCAGCCAGATCAGCAACAGGCACAACAGCGAGTAGACAAACGATCGACCCGGCGGCAGCGCGTTTTCTTCTTCCTCGTCTTCCATTGCCAACATTGCATCAGCAGGCAGTTCGGCTTTTCTAGCTGTGGCTTCGCCGCTTTCGGTTTTCTCAGTTAGTTCCATGGGAGCACAACACGTGCAAAGCGCAGCGAAATGTCCCGAAGCCAAAACAATTACCACCGCTCCCAAGTAGGGAGCAGCGAAAACCGTCAAGCCAGCGGCAACGGCAAACCCGGCGAAAGCAAGGAAGTCAAAGCCACCATAAGTCTTGCTCTTCCGCAACAGATGCATGGTCAGCAACACAGCGACCGCCAGAATCAGCCCTTCATACCGAGCGAAAGACAACCAGGAATAGGGAAGTTGATCGCGCAGGTTTGTGTTGAACGCAATGCGAATGGCTTGTCCCCATGCGCCGATGGTGGCCGGATTGATCAGTGTCGCCACCAATCCCAATTCCACCAGCCAGATGCGGCGTCTTACGTGAGCGTCGGCGAGTGCGTTTGTGAAAGAACTCGCGCGGCTCGCTTCCCATAGGTGCCCAACCGCCCAGGTTGCCATCAGTAGCAACCCAAAGATGAACGAGACATGCAGGTTGACCCACAGCGCGAAAAGCAGCGGAACGGCAATCCACATCATCCACTTCGCTGCGGAAGCCTCGGATGCTTTGTCGTCGGCATCGGGTGCTTCGCTGGCGCGGCGATAGCGAAGGTCATCCAGTGTGATCAGCAGCAACAGCCCCATAAACGCCAGTTGTCCAAAGATATCCAGCGGCGTATCGAGCATTCGCATGCCATACGCCAGACCGAGGACAATCACCGCCGCGGCGACAAACAACAAACTCCGCGAGCGAAGAAAGATACTCACGCCAAACAGAACGAAGACGGCAACTTTCGCAAAGGCAAACGTCGCGGAAAGCGCTTCACCACCGGCGAGCCGATGTACGCTCGCGAAAATCACCTGGGAGAGCCAGGCACTGTTATCAACCGGCATGCCTGCGGCGAGTTGCAAGAAAGGATCGGATTCGGGCAGCGCCCCGTTCGCCAAGATCCAATCGCCATAGGCTACGTACGAATAGACTTCCAACGGCCGCAAGCCGAGAAAACTGAACGCGAAGAACAGCAAACAAAAGATGGCCGTGATCCCCACATGGGGTAATCCCATCGCCAACTTGGGGTTCAAGTGCGGCTGCAGACGAGTTTGCAATTCGTCGGGATCGTAGCCGAGCGGCTTGGCCGGTGCTTCATCGGCCGCGCCAGCATTCTCATCCGTAGCGTTTTCATCCGCACTTGCGGCGGCGTCCTTTTCCGAAGACGGTCCGTTGGAGGAGTTCTCCGTCCGCTGTGATTCCGGCAAGGTGGACATGATGCTCGGCGAGATAGTTGCGCAAGGAACGTCGCGTGCGAAATACAGGCACGCGCCAGAGGGCGGGCGAAGAAATGGCCCAAGTTCGCGCCACTATAGGCACGAAAAAAAGCCATCGCAAGCAAACCCCGCTTATGGCGATTGTAGCGGCAACACGGTGCAAAACGAGGCCCGAAGCCGGCTTTGCAACTATGACAATCCTTGAAACGCGGACTGTGCCGCCTTAACAAATTCCGCCATCAGCCGCGGGTCTTTCGAGCCGGGCGAGGCCTCAACGCCACTGGCGACATCGACGCCATCCGGTTTCACGGCTTCAATTGCGGCAGCAACATTGGCCGGCGAAAGCCCTCCCGCCAGAACCACATCGGGAGCAGATTGTCCGCTGTTGTGTGCACGGCATTCACGAATCGCCGCAACAAACTCGCGCGCTTTGTCCCAGTCGGCAACTTCGCCGGCTCCGGCTTTGTCGCCAACGGCCGCGTCCAGCAAGATGAAATTTGGCAGCGCATTCGATCGCCGGCATTCCTCAATATACTGCATGAGGTTTTCGATCGATGCATTCGCAGTCGAAAGGGCCTTGATGATGACAAGGTGTTCATCAATTGCTTCCCTGACTGCAGCCAAATCTTCGGGAGTCTCTTTTCCGTGCAACTGCACGCCGCTCAGCGGGACGGTTTGGCAAATCTCGGCAATCTCGTTTGCGTTCTCATCGACAAAAACACCGACGGGCAAGACCGATGGTGGCAAGACCGAAGCGATCTCCGCGGCCACTTCAACAGTGATGTAACGCTTTGACTTGGGAAAGAAATTCAGCCCGATCGCGCTGGGGCCGGCGACGACCGCCGCGACGGCATCCGCAGGGCAGGTCAACCCACAAATCTTGGTGCGCAAAGCGGACGAGTCGCTGGTCATTGGCGATTGGTTCGATAACTGACTCTCGAGAACGGTAGCGCAAGACGAGCACTTCCTGCCAGTCACAATAGCTTGCGGCAGACGCCTTTGCGATAGGAGCATGCCCGGGAGGGCGCGGCCAACGATACTTTCAGCATCGCCGAGTTGAGTAGCACAGACGCTCCCGCGTCTGTGTCGCGCAGCGACAAGAGGTGGTGAGTTGA
>CALJLD010000255.1 GCA_937982665.1 uncultured Planctomycetales bacterium | reverse complement strand
TCGCCTGAACAATTCCTTTCCGCCGTCCCGCTCTCGGCCTACAACGCACTGACCGACCTCGAAGTCCGAGCATCCGAACAGCTCATCGCCACGATGCGTTCCCAGCCTGGCGGCGGCCGCATGGAACAAGTTGCCTGGGCGGCCAGCGGCAGCGAAGCCATTCAAAAGGCGTTGTGGCTCGCCAGAGCGTTCCAAAAAGATCGACCGAAAATCGTGGCGACCCGTCACGGCTTTCACGGCAAGAAAGGTCTCGCCGGAGCGGTGACCGGCAGCGAAGACAACAAAGACCCGCACCCGGATGTGCTGTTCGTCTCTTTCCCGCAAGCCGAATGCATCGACACTCGGCGTCGTCAACAGCCGCTCGAACTCGGCAAGTACAAACAAGAACTCGATACGCTCTGGCAACACCACGGCGAACAAATCGGCTGTCTGATCACAGAGCCGTATCTGGGTGCGGCCGGCTCTTTTCATCCGCAGCTGGAATACCTGCAACTGCTGCAATCATTCTGCCGCGAGCACGAGATCATCTTCATCCTCGATGAGATCCAGGCGAACTTCGGCCGCACCGGCGAGTTGTTCGCTTACACCACTTACGGGCTCGAACCGGACATCGTCTGCCTCGGCAAAGGGCTGGGGAACGGCATGCCAGTCGCCGCGGCTTGCGGTCGGGCGGATGTGTTCGCTTCCATGAACTACGGCGAAACGTCTGACACTTACAGCGGCAATCCGCTTTCCTGCGCAGCCGTGCTGGCCACGCTGGACGAGTTTGCCGACGGCAGCGTGATCGCCCACGGCAAGCAACTCGCCAACACACTCCAAGCCGGGCTTGTCCGCCTGGCAGAACTTCCGGCCGTGCAGCATGTCCGCGGGGAAGGGGGGGTGTGGGGAGTCGAATGCGCGTCCATCGACAACCATTCGGCCGCGGAAGTTGCCAACGCTTGCGTCCGTGGATGTTATCTCGGCGATTCCTCCGGCCGCGCGATCCATCTCCTCGGCCCGCTCGCCGGCCAAGTGATCCGCGTCAGCCCTCCGCTGGTCATGCCGCATGACGAAGCGGAAGAATACCTCGGCGTGATGTATGACATCATTGCAGAAGTGCCGGCGAACTTGGGGTGACACTAGGTGTCGCTTTGCTGGGAACCTTTTTTGAAAACGTGATTACTCCGAATTGCCCCCAACGATGCAACGTATCTTCGCCAAAAGCTTCTCTTCGAACTCAAGCGGATAGCCGAAAGTGCCTGCGCCCATTTTCTCGATGACTTTATCGCACAACTCAGCCTTGCGATAACTGATACCATTTCGGCTGACTGTGTCATTCACTATTTCAAGGTCGTCGCCCTTGCCGAAAATCTCGTCGATTACTTCGCAAGGATAGTAGTACTCAATTCCATTCTTCTCCCAAATAATAATATTGTCTTCAGGAATGCCCGACTGCGTCAACATTTGGACGACGTCACGGCCATGCGTCTTATCCAGAATCGGCACGATACGAGTTCGGTAAGGGCTTTTTTGCAAATCAGTCAAGAGGCTACCAGCGATGCTCACGACTTCTTTCATGCGAGAGTCGGAACCTGCATTGACGATACTGAATTGAACTCCCGGGAATTCTTGCTTTAAGACATGAGAAATGTAGGCGTGATCCGTTTTCCCCTCCGCAAGGACGATGCACGAAGGCAAATAGAGTGACTCAAGCCGATTGCCGAGTAAAAAGAAATGGATGCCGTTGAATTCAGTCAGTGATTTGGTTTGCCGAACATCAATCACATTCCCTTGACGTGTCACGCTATAGTTGTTTCCGATGTCGCGGCGATCCAAAAATATTGTTGAGTGCGTGGCGAGGATTAGCGTTTCGACGTGTTCAAAATACTTCTTGCGGTGTCCATTATCGAAAAGGAAGTCGGCTAATACTCCTTGTGCTTCTGGACTTATCCCCAACTCCGGTTCGTCGACCAAGAATATGTTGTAATCAGTGTCCAGCAAGCACGTGACAATAGTCGCGATCAGGCGAAAGCCACTGCTTGTATAAGAAATGTTGTGCCCATGACAACTCACATACTTTTGCGACATTGTGTTGTCAGGAACTGTGTACAAGATCTCCAACTGCGTCCCAAGTAGTTGTTCGACAATTTCGCTCAGAAGGTCGCGACGATCGTCAGATAGTTCGGCGATCGCCTGCTGGAGGTTCAAGGGTGAATTGTCGAAGTTCTGTTGTTCCTGCTGCCATCGCCTAATGAACTGTCGCCATTGTTCGCTTTTCTTGTTTTTTCTTGGGTTATAGTGGTTCAGGACGTTGAAGTTGTTGTAGCGAGCCGGTCCGATATACGATGCGTTTGGTCCAATGCGCTGTGTTAGCGTCTTGAGCAAGAATGACTTGCCACAGTTGTTTGGACCAACAAGTACAGAAAACTCGGACTGAACGATTTGTCTGAGGATTTCCTCACCTGATTCTGTGATCTCAGTGTCCGGCTTTTGGTCCCAGGGTGTCACGAATTGCCCCTTCAAGAACAGGTGAGTAACTTGGGATTCATTCATGTTGGCCAAGTTGCAGGCCGCCAATCTAATCGATCCACTCGGCTTTCGCTATTTGCCCACCCCAAATCGCGCCCTATCCTTGCGCAGAGTCTCATTCGTTCTTGCGCGCAGGAGAATCGGTTCGATGCGAACAATCCGCACAGCACTCCTCATTGGTCTTGGCACGTTCGGCATGTTCAGCCTGATTGGCTGTGGGTCGGACTCGGAAGAAAACGCCAACAGCGGGACGCTGACCACCGAGCAAGTGCAGCCGGTCGCCCTCCGCAAAGCTCCCACTGGCGAATGGCGCTTGCCGGAGCCGCGAGAAGGCTGGTTCCTCGTCGTGCTCTGCCGCGCATCGAACATCGATCACCTGGCCAGTAGCCGCCAGGAAGGATTTCGGCGGGAAGATTTGGTGGAAGCCCTTCGCGGCAAGCTCGAATTGAAAATCACTGGGCAACTGGCCGCAAAGCGAGAGGAATTTCCCCGCGCCAGCGCGTTCGACATCATTAGTTTTCTCGATGCCGAAATCCATCAGGCGACAGACACCGCCACCTTCGGTAAGAGTGAACTTGTCGAGGTCAACAGCGCCGCGTACGCCGCTTATCAATTGGCGGAAATCAAACACGCGGACATTCTCGCCGCCATTGAAGAACGCGCCCGCGCGTACGCCGACACGCATAATTGGAACCCGGACCAGTTCTTCACGCTGGTCAGTGACGCGGTCGCAGGGCTGGAAACGGCCGTCGGCGGCAATGATAACTACGTGCTTGAAGACTGATCTTCGCACGTCGGGACTTCCCATCTCACCCATGAGAGGTGGCCCGAGGCCAATGCGGCGGCGAAAGCGCATACGGCAATGGTCGCCTATCGCATTCTCCGGTCTTTTTGACCAATCGCCATTCTGAGTGCCGAGCGATTCCTCGCGTCGCCGGTTGCGTGATTCTCAACAGCAGCCGACAATTGCCAGCGTAACCTTCCCGCCATCCCAGGCGTGGAACACTCGTGCTAATTGTTGAGTTGCTTGCTTCATGGCCCGCGAACGGATTATCGGCCCGCAAACGCCAGACTCGAATCCTTCCGCTCCTCAGGGCGGATCGGAAGACGAATATGATCGTCGGCTGCGCCCGCGTCGGCTGCGTGAGATGATCGGCCAGACGGAAGTTGCTTCGCGGCTGGAGATCGCCATTCGCGCGGCGCAAAAACGCAGCGAATGCCTGGGCCACATTCTCTTTGACGGTCCGCCAGGCTTGGGCAAGACAACTTTCGCCACGGTCATTCCCGCCGAGATGGGTGCTTCGCTGCAGATTGCGTCCGGCGCCGCCCTCATGGCTCCGCGCGACGTCATGCCGTATCTCACCAACGCGGAAGAAAACTCCGTGCTGTTCATCGATGAGATCCATCGGCTCCCCAAAGGCGTGGAAGAATTTCTTTACCCCGCGATGGAAGACTTTCGCATCGATATCGCCTTGGGCGAAGGCGTCAACGCGCGGACCATCAACATGCCGCTGCCGCCATTCACACTGATTGGCGCTACCACGCGCGCAGGGCTGCTTTCCAACCCGCTGCGAGATCGCTTTCAAATCCGTGAGCATCTCGAGTTTTATACCGACGACGAACTGACCGAGCTTGTGCAGCGCAACGCGGCCAAACTTCAAGTTGAGGTCACGCCGGAAGCCGCGCGGCAGATCGCCATTCGCAGTCGCGGCACGCCGCGCGTCGCCAACAATCACTTGCGTTGGGTGCGAGACTACGCCACCAGCGAAACCAGCGATTGGCGCGTGGACGAGGAAGTCGCGCTGGAAGCCTTGCGAATCAAGAACATCGATGAACTCGGCCTGGACGGGCAGGACCGCAAGTACATGGAGACCATCATCCGCATTTTCAACGGCGGACCTGTCGGCGTAGAGGCCATCGCTCACACCATCAACACGGCGACGGACACGCTCATCGATGACGTGGAACCCTTCCTGCTTCGCGCCGGACTCGTCGTTCGCACCCCCCGCGGCCGCAAAGTGACGCCGGCCGGTTACGAACATCTCGGGCTGGAGTCATCAGCCGATGACGGGGCAGGGCAGGGGGAGTTGTTTTGAGCAGAGGCAACAACTTTCACCGCACTCAGCGATAACTATCACTCAAGACCAGAGATTCTTTCTCGACGATCGCAGCTGTTAATCCGTCACGAAACTTGTAAGGGGAGTCTCCATGGCTAAGCGTCACAGCAAGGCACGCGCCACTATCCTCATCGTTCTTGCTACAGCAACGTTCGCGACGCTAAGTCTCGTTACTTGGCTGGGAGCTCCACAAACTCCCGGAGCGCTGGCGAGCGAGTATCAAACGCCGCCGCAATCGTCTTCCCAGTTGTTGCAGAAATATGACCTGTCGACGCCAGCCCAGACGCTCCGTTCTCAGTTGAAGATGCAGATTGATGGCGACGATGAGGCAATGGCGGAACTCCAAGCGTTGATCGCTCAGCAGCAACTCAAGGCAAAATTGGAAACGCTAGAGATTGATCGCGAAGTGATCAGCGATGGCATCGCGATTGTCTTCACTTCGTATCGAATTCATGGGCGAACGAAAAAGGAAGCCCTTGCGTTTGCGAGACAGTCAGCGGACCAGCCTTGGCTCCCTTTAGATGTCGATATTGCTGCTGCAGGAAATCCGCAACTGTTGCAGTCGATTGCCGCTTGGCAAGGTCAAGTGCCTTCTAAACCAGCGACATCAGAGAACCCTTTGGAGTCTCCCACACAAGTCACGGAAGGAAAGATCAAAGTCATCCAAAGGGCAATTCAGCATTTCAAACTGGACATGCGGATGGCCCCAACGACATTGCACGATCTGTTGGTTGAACCGGACGTTGCCGCGGTGGCGGGTCGCAGCAGGTGGCGTGGGCCCTATTTGGAATCAGGCAAAACGCTAGTGGATGGATGGGGCAGTCCGTTCCACCTTAAGCAAACCGAAGAAGGACCGCTACGGATCGTTTCGGCCGGAGAGGACGGCGCTCTGGGAACTTCGGATGATGCTACCGGCGAAAAGTGAAAACTCTGAGCACCGGTGAAGAAATTCGCTCCGTCAAGATACACTTGGCGAGCCGGATGCGTGAGCTTCCGGTTCTCTGAGTTGTATGATCATGGCAACACAATGGGATACGGTCTTCGTCGAGCGTCACCGGAACGCGCAAGAGATGAACCAAACAATTCCTGTGCACGTCCTTTGACTCACACCGACGAACACACGTTCTCTCTAATCGCTTTCCTCTCGACACGACTTGCACGATGATTCCGGAAGCTGACGCATCCGGCTCGCCATCTTCTCTAACCTCTGCTCCCCATGCTTGCCTGCCTTCAACGCGTCTCTTCCGCTTCCGTCACCGTCGAACGGGAGATCGTCGGACAGATCGAGCGCGGACTGTTGATTCTGCTCGGGGTAGGGCAGGGCGATACACAATCCGATGCCGACTTCTTGGCCGAGAAGCTCGTCGGGCTGCGCGTGTTTGAAGACGAAGCCGGGAAGATGAACCTGTCGCTGGCGGATGTCGGCGGCGAGATGCTGGTGGTCAGCCAGTTCACGCTGTTGGGCGATTGCCGCAAAGGTCGCCGACCGAGTTTCACCAATGCCGCGCCGCCGGAAGAAGCCAATCAGCTTTACGAATACTTCTGCGACCGCGTCCGCGCCGCTGGCATCAACGTCGCCACCGGACGCTTCCGAGCCCACATGGACGTCGCACTGGTCAATGACGGCCCTGTGACGTTGCTGGTGAAAAGTAAGCGGTAAGATCTTCGGCAAAGTGCGACAAGTCTACACGCTCGCAGCTTCGTAGGGTGCGTGAAACGCACCTTTCGCGAACTCTCAGGCGGCCGCAGCGATCTCGGGCCACAGTCAAAGGCACAAACCAAGCAACGCAAGCCAACCAAGCAACGCGAGGACACTAACTGAGTTGAACCCGATTGAAGGTGGTTTCACCCACCTACGAAACTACGAAACTTGCGCAGCAATCGCGATGATTCGGACCGAACGTGAAACACTGGCAGACTGCGCTTGCCAGCGGCACCCGGCATCCCAAAAAATTTTCAGAATTTTGGCAAACATGTCCGCGCTTATGTCAACCTGCGCGTAACAATGTCCGCACGATTTGGCTTTCGGAGAGTCCGTCGCACGGAGTCACCAACTTACGAAACATCTCGCACGAAAGAGGGCAGGCAATCTCAACAAGAGCAAGCCGCTAGCAAAGCCGCAAACAAGAACAACGCGTTCGTAAAGCCGCCTCCAAAAACAGTTGCGGAGTGTGGTTCCGGTTCGCCGTACGCGCTGATCCAACGTCAGCAAACATTTTCACGTCAACAACATCACATGTGCCAGAAAGGAGGTCACCATGATCATCACGGCAACTCACTTCACTGCAACGGTAATTACAGCAGCAGGCTTCGTCCCGCCGCCAAACTTCCGCAGGCTGAAACTCATCGCCGAGAAACTTTTCCAAAGCTTGCGGAAAAGTTCAGCACGCGTCGGAAAAGGTTTCGCACGCATCCGGAAAGTTTTCAAACGCGAGTAAAAAGGTTTCGGCCGCGCAAAAACCTTTTCTCACGAAAACGATCCACGCGTGGGAAAGACAGTATCACCGGTTTTTTGCGACGATTTCGCAAAAGCTAGAGACCAATACCCTCGCGTCGTAAAGCCGCTAGGGTTCAAACAAGTACGACAAGCTTCCTCAACAAGTCAAATCTCGTTTCACACCCACACTCAAAAGGGGCCCAAATGTATCCAATCAACCTCCGCTCGGAGCACAGCTTTCTTGACGTCTTCACCGCCGGGGCACGGCTGCATGGCCAACTGCGGCGCGTGTTGAGCAATTGCGCAAGGCTCGTAGATTTGAACGAGTCCGAATGCCGCGCGCTCTGGATCTGCTTGAACGGGCCGGATCGCGGCGTAACCCAAACCGTGCTGGCCCACGAGTTGGGACGATCCATGACTCACGTCAGTCTGATCATGGATTCACTCAGAAAGCGCGGCATGGTCAAGAGCGAACGCCGCATGCCGGACCGCCGTCAAAAGTTCTGGACTTTGACCCAAGACGGTAGGCAATTCATCGGCCCTGTCTCGGTCAAGTTGGACGATTCGCTGCTGGGGACGGCATCCAGCCAGCTGGCCGCGGCCGCATTCGCCGATGCTGCCGAGAATCTCTGCGTTGAGTTCTACCGGCAAATCAACCCGGACATCGAAGATGGATGGGAGGAAATGTCAGAGGACAATGAACTCGGCATCCCGGATTGCGAATAGTCAGGTTGTGGTGCCCAAAGCACAAGCGATCGGACTGTCCACCTGCCGAGGTTGAGAAAGCGCAGCAACGCATTCCCAACCCGATGGTGCTTTTCAACAAGTTGCAGGTCATACGGCGAGCGCGGCGTATTATTCTCGCCGCGCCGCGTTCGTCGTGCCGGCCAGGCCGGAGTCATCCGCCGATGGAGAATTGCGATCCCTGCCAAAGAGTGTGCCAAGAAAGTCGGTCGCGTCTTCAGGCGTTTCTTCATCCTCGCGGTCAACGTGCAGGCCTTGGTTGACAGGGCTGTTCTTGTCTTCTTGCCAAATAGGATCTTGAATCACCAGCCAGGTCAAAATGGCGAGTTTGCCGTATGCGGAGATGTTTGGCCACAGCCGATTGCTGAACAACTTCATCGCGGTGCCGAACGACTTTTTGATTCTCAGCCGTTTCACATTCACGCTATAGATTTCATCGAGCAGCAAATGCGTCAGCACGCCAATTGTGACCGCGGCGCTCAAGAACAACCGCCGCTGCAAGTCATCAGAACCGCAAATCAGAAACGCGACTTCCGCGAAAATGATCACCGCCGGGATACTGTGAAACATCCCGCGATGCACGGTATACGCCCGCAACGCTTTGCCGAAAACGAATCGCACAAACAGATAGATGCCGGCGGTTGCCAACACCATGGAATCCAAAGACATGCCCATGCTGCGAAAGCGGTCCATCAGCAACATGGGAATCACGGCCGCGGCAAAGCTCAGGCTTTCCCGCAGCGGGACGCCGGTATCACTGTCCAAGTCCGGCAGCATGCCAGAGACGCTGCACAAGCCGGCCGCCAAAAGGCATTGATCCAACGGCAACCCAAACTGGGTGTAGGCGACTCCGCCCAAGCCCATGCCGACGACTGTACTGGCGGTAATATGAGTTTTGAAGTCGGCCATGATTCTTGCAAGAAACGGGGCAGGGGAGGGGGGCGCGCAAACGGCGTGCGCGAGTTTCGCGCCGGTTTTTTGGGCACTGCGGGAGTCTTGTCCCGGCACCGCCAATCCAGCAATGCCGAATCGCGATGCTTCAACAAACCGGGCTTTCTTCAAGAATCGGCAAACTTGGGCCACGCCTCCAAGATTCGCAGCCTGGCGGCGAATACACTGCTGGCGGGGCTGGATGTGCTGCCAGTGCGCGCATCCGCAACCACGACATCTACCTGACACAGTTACACAACAAAAACCAACACCCACAAACCTCTCGCTGCAAGACTGCAGGCAAACGTCCATTTTCAAATGTCCGTTCTGGCTCACAATTTCGGATTTGCTGTAACGGAGGTTGCCCAACCGCGCTTTGTCTATAGAGGGCGAACCTGACCTACGCTGGCTCGTCTCTGCGGGATATGATTTGTGGGATGCAACTCCCAACTCAAAGATCCTGATGATCGAAGAGTACAACCCAACAAACACAACTACACCGCAATCGGCTTGTCCGCCCATCGGGCGTTTCGCCGATAGAAACTCAAGGCAACAACTCAACTTTGCGCGATAGACAACGATGTCTTACGACCTGTTCATGATCGCTATTTTGGCCTGCTGCGTTATTTTGGGCGCGGTCAAAGGAATGGCCTGGCAAATTGCCTCGCTGAGTTCGATGGTTGTGAGCTATCTGGTGGCCAAGCGATTCTCCGGAAACCTTGCGCCCATGATCAGCGCGCAAGAGCCGTGGAATACGGCCATCGCCATGCTGATCCTATTTGCCGCCACATCATTGGTGATCTGGTTGGCGTTCCGCGGTGTGCGGGGAATGATCGAACGCTTCAAGCTCAAAGAGTTTGATCGTCAGCTTGGCGCACTCGTTGGCGGCGTCAAAGGGGCGGCCATTTGTATCGTGATTACATTCTTCGCGGTGACGCTTTCGGAATCAGCCCGCAAAAGTGTGCTTGATTCTCGCTCCGGCTATTACATCTCCGTTCTGTTGGAGAAAGGGCATGACTTCTTGCCAGAGCGAGTCCACGATCAAATCCACGATCATTACGTTGAGTTTCAGGCGAAGCTTTCACCAACGGGCGAAGCTCCCGCCCATGATCATGCTGATGACGATGACGCCTTTGTGATTGATGATAGTCCGCTTGAGCCCGGCGACATGGGCGCCAGCGATCTCAGCAGGCGGATCGACGAATTCTTTAAAGACCGCGACGATCGATTGAGATAAGCAGGGCAGGGGGCTCGCAAAGATTCTGGCGTTGCTTCGCCAACCGCGCTGCGCTTTGGTAAAATCATTGCAAGGCGTGATTCTCGATTCGCGCTCAGGAATGTGCGTGTTGTTGGCCCATACCCGTTGTTCTCAGCGTTCATTGGCAGATGCACATCTTCAACTGTCCGGCTTGCAAAGCGCAGGTAACACTGCGAGTTCTTCCGCCTGCGCGCAAATACGTGGTGTGTCCAAAGTGCCAGACCGCGAGCATCAACATTTTGGAAGAAAGAAGAACTCCGCCAGCTTCAATTCCACCGGTGCCACCACCGCCAATGACTCCCCAGCAAGTCGCGCAACAAAGCGCACGGTTACAGGGCGACAGACACCAAGGGTCAAGACAACAAGGCGCAAAGCAACAAAGTGCGCCCCAGGCAAACGTCAAACCGCCAGTAGTTCGGGCTCCGCAAAGACGCAGCCCAATGCCAACACCGCAAACGCGCCCGCCGTCAGAAAGTGAAGCACAAAAAGGTTGGCGATCAAACTGGATTGTTGCAGGTATCGTCGTGGTGATGTTGGCCGTTGGCGGCTATTTCGCATATGGCATTTTGTTTCCCAATCCCGTCGCGGATTTTGTCGGTGAGTGGAGAACGGATGACGGAACGCAGCGGCTCGTTTTCACCGAGCAAGGCGATTGCGTTTATTGCCTTAGCGATTTCTATTTCTCCATTCCGGCGGAACGCCTCAACTACGTTGAGGGTCGCGTATCGTTCAAGTATTGGAGCGAAGTTCTCGAAGACGATTTTCACCTTGTTGCCGAGCTTGACGACGCCGGAAAAATTGAACTGCGACCATATGCAAAAAGTGACGAGGCGTCTCGTTTGCTCGTTCGACGCATTCACCAAAATTCGCTGTTGATTTGAATGACTTGCCACCACAACTGGAGTCTGCCGAATTCGGCTTTGCGGAGTTGGACGTCATTCGGCCGAAGCCCGGTTACGTTTGGAAAAATGATCACCACATAACTTTGAAGACGGAATGGGAGCCTGGACTGCTTGATCCTTCGCGCGGAGTTGTCTCGACATCAACCGAAGGTGAATGGCGGCTGCTGCCCGGTTTTGTCTGGAACTCTTCCGAGACAAGCGGCTTCTGGTCGCCGGGGACTCCTCACCCGGATCATTCTGGCGTGATCGCGTCAACGAACGTCGGCAAGTGGAGTCTCGCCCAAGGGTATGCATGGCAAGGGGAAAGCGGACTGGCAACTGTTCGCATCCGCCAAGGCAACTCGCCAAGTAACCAAAGCGTTGTCCGCAAGGATGAAGACTATACGGAAGAGTTGATCATCGGTCTGGGACTGATCGGACTTGCCTACATGGCGGATGAATTGTTGAACGGATCTGAAGTCACACCGGAGTATATTGACGACCTGGTGCCATGCACATACTGCGATCAGACCGGTGGCAACCCTTACTACAACGATCTGGTCAGGCACTCGGCGATTACGAACATGGATCGCACTTGTCCCGTGTGCGACGGTAAGGGCTGGGTGCCTGCGAGTTCGAGTTGGTGGTAACCCTGCCGGCCACTGGGGTTCCAAGAGTTGCACTACTCAACGCCTAGCCATTCCTTTGCCAGTTCCAGCGTCTCAAAAATCTTCATTTTCGAAGTCCTAAGAGCTGTCGTTGACTCCATAAACTTGGCATCGTCCGTTGAAAGCCCGTGCTTGTTTACAACGGCGATAGAAGCGTTGATGTCTTCAAGTGCTTTGCCGCGTTGGAACATGTCACCGGTCGATAGCTCAACTTGCACCTCTTCGGCAACCATCAGGACTTTGGATGTTTGAGCTTGAGTGCATGCTGCCCCAATTTCCTTGTAGAGCTCATGCGGAATTTGGTCCGTCGCGACATACCCCGGTGGAAACTCAACCAGGATATAGCCTTTCTCGATTTTTACCGTCGGAGCGTCCATTAGACCGGACCTCTTCGACCTGATGTGAGAGTGTAAACACAATCGAAACAACGCTACAGATTCTAATAATGTTCTGCATCGCCTTGTAGGATTTTCCGGCTCCACTCAACAAACAAAGCAGCGTGCACAAGTATTGTCGCGTTGACGAACAGAAGAGGCGGGAACGCAAGGCAAGTCAACATTCGGCGGCATCGGCAGCGTGGTGCTATGTCTCGGATGTCGCAGCGCTTTACGAAGAGCTTTCCGCCAAAGGCGCCAAAACGGAAGGTCCGCCTGAGAAAATGCCCTGGGGCGAAACAACACTGCGCGTCCGCGACCCTGATGGGAACTTGTTGTGTTTCAACGAGGTGTAGTTGCCGAAGTTTTGGCGGAACCAGCAGAGCAGGGCAGGGGAGGCACGCGATATCAGCACCCTTTGCGGCGATCCGTTAGAATGAAGTTCGAGGTTGTTCCTCCAGTTTTTCCGCGATGAAGTCGCTTCCCACTTTCGGAGCAGGCAATGAAACGTGGACTTACGGCAATCGCAAGCTGCGTGTTCGTTCTCGCTGGCGTCGGCGTAATTCTCTATGCCGCCAATCAATCGCTCTCCCTGTCCGCAGCAAAGCTGAAGACAACGCAGGATGATGCGCAAGAAGCTGCAGGAGCGGCAAATGTTCATGGCGAGCAATCGGACTTCATGCAGCCAACAGTCGCCAGCCACCGTGTAGAAGCAACAACACTCGCAGCCGCAGCGCAAGATCAGCTTGATGACTTGCTGCCGCCAGGCTTATTGCAATTGGAACAGCACGACGAAATTCCGGAAGATCCCGACCAGGCCCTGCGGCAGCGTGTGAAGACAGTCGCTAAGACTTACCAACAATACAGCCGCGTGGATGGGCAGCCGGAATGGGCATCCCCAAGCTGAATATGGCAGCCGCCGAGCCGTGCCCGCTCGACCAGCAATCAAGACGCTTCAACTCACGGTGGCGAACAGCTGTTCTACACGTTCGCGCGAGTCAGGTCCGCGTATCTTCAAGCAAGCTGGCCAGATAGCGAACTGCACGAGTCAATGAGCCCTGTCGTGCAATCTCAAGTTGGTCAGGCCATTGTCCTGGAATCTTGGACGGCGCGCGAATCAGAGATACACATTCCCGACTGGAGCACTCCCAATGACGAGGTTTGGGAACTGGCGACAACTTATGAAGTGGACGACACCGCAGGCACGATTCCGCTTGTCAATCGTGACGGAAAGACATACTACGCCGCGGAGAAGTCTGGGCTGTTCATGATGCTGAAGGCCGATGAGAACAATCCGCATGAGATGGAGCACGCGATGAACGGTTGGATCTTTGCCACAACCACGCCAGACGGCGGCACGATCAACGAACTCGGCAAGGTCCAGAATTGCGTTGATTGCCACCAACACGCGCCCCACCGCGGCGGACTGTTTGGGTTGTTTGAATTCGTCGAGTGAAATTTGGAAACGGCAATTGAACGTTTTGCCGCTACGACTGTTGCATGTGCAAAGATCGAAAATGCGCTGCACTCTTTTCAGTGGGGATCGAGACCCGCAAAAGAGAGCAGGGCAGGGGAGTGTCACTTCTCCACTTGTTGGCCAACACTTGTTGGCAACCATGCCTTTCGCTGGCGTACAATGCGAGTGACTCTCAAACGCCAAAGTCACTATTGCACAAAGTTATGCCAAAGAAACGCAAAACATATCCGCGTTGGGTTCTGTGGTTGTTGATCGCCGTGATCTTGATTGGCATTCCGTCGCTTTATGCCTACATGGATTCGCGCTATCGCGAGCAAGAGCGCTGGCTGCAGCAATTGGAAGTGAACATGCGCGAAGCGATGTCGCCGCCGACTTCCTCTAACCAACAAGTTGATGAGCAAGATCCACTCAATGAATTGTTGCCGCCGGGATTGCTGCAATTGGAACAAGCGGACGAAGTGCCCTCTGATCCCGATCAGGCGTTGCGGCAGCGCGTGTTAACGGTCGGACGCACTTATCGCAAGTATAGTCGCGTTGACGAGCAAAAGAAGTGGGAACGCAAGTCAAGCCAACAATTCGGCGGCATTGTCAGCCACGCCAGTTGGACGCGGAGCGAGGATGAATCAACGCATGGCGGCCAGAAGCTGAACTATGCCTTCGCCCGAGTTGTTGATGCCTATTCTCTGGCTGGCGTTAACGATGATGATGTGCCGGAACGCCTTCGCGCGGTCACACAGTCGCAGAATGGTCAGGCGATTGTTCTTTCATCGTGGATTGCCCGCGAAGTGACCGAAGCCCCGCAAGGGTCCAACCCCGAGATCGGCAATCACATGTTTGGGCAGTATTTTCAGGAAGAGACTGCTGACACTTATCCAATCGCCAGCGATGGCGACAAATTCTACTACGCCGCGGAGAAGGTTGGGCTGTTCATGATGCTTCGCGCTGATGAGAACAACGCCCATGAAATGGAACACGCGATGAACGGCTGGATCTTCGCCACAACCACGCCTGATGGAGATGAAATCATCGGGCTTGGCAAGATCGAAAGCTGCGTGCAATGCCATCAAGACGCCCCGCACCGCGGTGGGCTGTTCGTCTTGCAACAGAATTCGCACAAGGATTGAGCATCGCGTCCCCTGCTGCGGCGTTCTGATTTTGCTAATTCTCAACCTGCCGTATGTGCAGCAGCGGAAACGGTCGACCGGTGCCGTCCAGCTCGGGTCGCCCTTCTACGACCAAGCCAAGCGACTTGTAGAAGTCTGTCGCGGCGAGGTCCCATCGTGTCGTCGGATTCGCCCACAATTGGACATCCTCTCCCCCGAGAAAGGTGTGAGTAGCCCTGACCGATTTCAGCCAGATTTGGAGCAACTCGGGATGATCTTTCTGTCGTGCTTCGCGGGTTCGCGCCGGGGCGGTTTGGAGTGGAACTCGTCGCGCCCGCTGGCGCGATCAATCGGGAGCAGATCGCCGGCGGCTCAAGCCAAGGCTTTGACGAAGATGAGCTAGGAGCAATGACGTCATTATAACGTCACCAATCGAAGTGGGGCTCAAAGCATGGCTTAAGAACACCCGCTTTTTGCGGCGTTTTTTGCAGCCAAACCGAACATAAGAGACATTATCGGACGTTGGGCGAGGCTTGGAAACACGCCGATCTGTGTAATACGGCGATGGTGGTTAGGCCCCCATGCTGTGCTTCCGGTGGCTGTTGTGCGATGCAACTTTGACGCATCATGAGGTCCGGGCGACGCCATCGTGATTGTCGCATAACTGCTGAGATGTTGCCGGCAGATCAGGGGGCCCTGTTCGCTCCGCCGCCGGCTAGCTCTTCCGGTTCTCGAGCCAGGGCATGCTCCAAAATCGTCACCGAAATCTGCTGTGAAAAAACGAAGCACAAGGAGTGAATTGCAGGGCGGGAAACGGAGCACCCCTGAGTGCTTTAGCGGGGCGGTTTGCCCAAGAAGCCAAGCAAGGCTGTGGATGGGAAGTCGCTTTGCGCCGAAAGTATCGATTAATCATCAGCCAGGTGCGATTAATCCTCAGCCAGCTGCCGCGCGCCTCCCTTGGCAAATCCGCAGCGCAATATGCGCAGGTTCGTTTTCCGTGCCCGTGCAAAGCCATGACTTTTCCATGAGCTCAGTATCACGCACAAATTCGCTGCAGTACGAGAACACAACGATTCGAAAGTGGGAGCGATCAGCAATTGCACGTATGTGCAGACTCGCACGGCCAGTTTGCGACAGGATTTGAGCGCCAGTATTCTGTGTTTCGTCCGATGATCCTTTCAGTGCGCTCCCCTGCCCTGGCGATGGTCTGCAACCTGTTTTGCTGGGCGCAGAAACTGCTAAGGCTTATGCTCAGCAGCAGAACGACATCGTGTTGGGCCGCGCGCTTCAAATGAACGATGACCGATCCTGGAAAAAGAGAAGAGCTGACCAGGCGCATCGACGACATTGCGCGCGTGATGCGGGCTTCGGACTCGCAGGTCTATGGAAGGTCGCCAGATGTCACTCGCAGCGGCCGGCGGGCAGAGGTCTTGCTTGCGGAAGATGATGAAGACGACGCATTTCTCGTTCAGCTTGCGTTTCGCCGTAGCGACCTGATCGTCAATCTCAATCACGTTGAGAATGGGAAGGATTGCCTTCACTTTCTAAGGAAAGAACACGAGTATGCATCCGCTCCGACGCCTGACCTGGTGCTGTTGGACTTGACATGCCGCTGCTTGATGGCCGAGAAGTCCTGCGCGAGATTACCGAGGACGAGATCCTGCGCAAACTGCCGGTCATTGTCTTGAGCGCATCCACAGCCCCGGATGACATGAGCGAGATGTACGCTCTCCGTTGCAATTCCTATGTCGTCAAGCCACATGACTTCGTGGAGTTTGCCACGGCCATTCAAGAGGTTGGCCGCTACTGGCTGTCAGCGTTCCGAATTCCCACGAACGATCAACGGTAATCGCGACGTTGTTGATTGGTCTCAGCCAAAGAATGGGATAAGCCATCGTCGCGCTGCTATGCGCTGCTGCTGGCTCTCAACTCGAAGAGTTGCCGAGTTCTCGGACAACCGGCATTCTTGGATAACCGGCAGAGCTATTTTGCTTTTTCGAACCGTATGAAGTAGTTGTCTTTGAGCAGTTCGGTCTCTTCGCTCACAAGTTTGAAGCCGGCCTCCTGGACTTCTTGCGAGAAGACTTCTTTGCCGGCGCGGACATGGCCCATGATGAACTCTGAGCTTTGGCCTTCGATGCGATGAAAATCGATCAGCACGATTTGCCCGCCAGGCCGCAGTGCTTTGTGCAACGAGGCGAGAGTCTTTTGCGGGAACTCGAAGTGGTGATAGGTATCGC
>CALJLD010000254.1 GCA_937982665.1 uncultured Planctomycetales bacterium | reverse complement strand
CTCGCAAATAGTGCTTGATGTTTCTTCGCCCGCACTGCTCATGTGTCACACGCAAAGGGGCACATCTACAAAAGCAGGAGAAAACACATGGCCACCAAGAAGCGCACGACCAAGAAAGCAGCTCCGAAGAAGATCACGAAGAAGGCAGCTCCGAAGAAAGCAGCGACCGCAAAGCGGAAGGCTTCCACCAAGAAGCCCGCGGCCAAGAAGAAGATCAGCGCTTTGGACGCGGCAGCAAAAGTTCTCACTGACTCCAAGGAACCCATGACCACTAAGGAGATGATCGAGCAGATGGCGGCGAAGAAGCTCTGGACGAGCCCCGGCGGCGCGACGCCGCACGCCACGCTTTACAGCGCGATCCTGCGGGAGATCAACGCCAAGGGGAAAGACGCCCGGTTCAAGAAGACCGAACGCGGGAAGTTCGCCAAGGCCTAGCGGCCGGCTTTCCCCACAAACGCCCCGGCGAACGCGGGGCGTTTTTCTTGTTGGCATCGGGTACATCATGCCTGAAAGATTGGAAGCTGTTCAATTCCGTGGATAGGTGCCGTTGAACATTGATACAATTGCTGCAGCAAACACGAGACCCTTTCACGGAGTTTTGGAATGCACGCGCATCTTCAGATGGTGGCGATGCTCTGTTGTGCGATCTCCAGCGGCCTTGCAGTGCCGGTGGTTGCCCAAGCACCTCCCGAAACTAGCTACAAAGTCGATGCGAAGATCGATCTCGAGCAGGGCCTGCTGTTTGGCGAAATGTCGATTGCAGTACGAACACACGGTCAATCGCAGCAGACTATCGCGATCGACCGGCAACGCACGCCGACGGAGAACCTGACCATCCGCCAAGGGGAGTCCACGCTCCATCCCGTGGATCCAAATGCACGGTATCTCGTGTATCCGCTTGTCAGCCCGTTGACTCCCAACGAGAAGCTCTTGTTGCAAGCCGAGTTCACTTTGCGACTTAGGCCCACAGAAGATGGCCATGTGCGTTTAGCAGACTGGTTTCCTCGTCTTTATTGGGGAATGGATCCAACGTTGTGCAGCACGAGCGTCCGCGTCGATGCGCCATCGGGATGCCAAGTTGCGATTACAGGAAGGTTAGACAGTTCTACAGGTCGCTACGAAGCCGTCGGCGCACGCACGCACGGAGTTTGCGTTTTGAAGGGTGCACGGGTTTTGGAGCGTGAAGTCGAGGGCGTTAACCTTCGTGCGTTGTATTACCCTGACGGAGAACGAACTGCGCGACATTGCTTTGAGACCGCAGCAGATGTCATCGGTTTCTATCGTGCGCATCACGGTTTCTACCCACAGGACTTTCTGACGATCATTCCTTGGGAAGCAGAGCCCTTGGGCGGATTTCCGTTTGCCACGGGAGTTGTCGCAATTCATGGACAACCAAAGTACGACGCGAAGCCGGACAGTCACTGGACTTGGATCACGGCTCATGAGATTGGACACCAGTATTGGATGGAATACGTGCTCGACGGAGAGCACGGGCCCAATTACTCATGGCTGCTGATCGGACTTGGCATACACGCGGACGCTCAGTACATGCGAGCCCGGAACCTGACCGACGCCCACCACCTCGATTTTTTGCACCGCTATCTCAAAGGTGTGGGGGCCCGTCTCGATACGACCATCGATCGAACGCCCGAGGCAATGAGTGCCCAGAAGTTCGATGTGAATAACATCCTCATTCATGGCAAAGGCTATTCAGTCATCAGCGCACTTGAGAGCGTGCTGGGGCAGGAGTCGTTCGACCAGGTTTACCGGGATTGTCTTCAAGAATTCGGCGGACGTCCGATTACCACTCGTGATTTTTGGGCACTGGCAGAACGTGTTTCGGAGCGTGATCTCGATTGGTTCTTTGAGCAGTGGGTACGATCCAACCGTTATTTGGCGTATCGAATCTCTGATACAAATAGCACTGCACATGAAGGCGGATATCGCACCACAGTCACTGTGGATCGCTTGGGGACACTGAGCATGCCAATTCCAGTTGAAGGGCTTTTCAAAGACGGAACGAAACAGCATGCAACTACGAATCGGTTGCTTGACAGGAATACGGTCACTTTCGTCAGTAGTTCGCCCTTGGCGGAAGCGAGACTCGATCCAGACAAGCGGCTGGCAATGCGCGAGAGCCCGCTGCCGCCAAACGAAGACGACACGATTGCGCTGATCCGTCGCCTACCTTGGACTGATGCGGATACGAACGCCGTGGATTTAGCTCACAAACAAGCTCGCGACGTTGCCCTGGAGGACTCCTCGTCGTGGCTCAAGCTCGCCTTGGTGTACTTTGACGCAGGTGACTTGGACGCGTCATTTGAGGCATGGGAGAAATTCGAGGCATTGATAGAGGCAGAAGACGAGCAGTTCCTGGTTCGAACCTGGAAGGGAATCATTAGCGATTGCCGTGGTGAACGTGAAGCTGCACTGCGGTATTACCAAAGCGCCTTACAGCTTCACCCATCAAGTCCGACCCGTCATGGGCAATTCAATCTGACGATAGACCGAGAATTCGTACGACAGCGCTTGGAGACACCATATCAACGGTGAGCTATTTGCCGAGGCAAGGTTTCGCCCACAACGCCCCACGTTCGCCACGTCGGGGCGTTTTTTCGTCTGCTGCAGAGTTTTCTGTTTGGGCCGCGATCCGGGGCAATGCGGTAGCTCTTTGCCCCGCAAGACAACAAACTGTGACAAGAGCCCAATTGGGAATAGCATGAAGATGTATGGACCTCAAAAAATGGCGAGTTGAAAAAATGATGCTGCAATGTCTACTTTCCCTTTTCGTTGCTCTTCCAATCGTTAAGGAAGCGCCGCGCGGTCAAATTGCATTCCCAAGAGCTCACAAGATCTGGGTTGTGGATGTCGAAACAGCCGACACCCAGGAGGTAAGCGATTTGCCGGCATATGACCGCCCGTTGACGTGGTCGCCCGACGGGCAACGAGTCCTTTTTTGGAAGCACAGCGAAATTGGCTGGAACTTCTGGACTGTCAATGCGGATGGCTCTGACTCGCTACAGCTGACAACGACCAAGAGCGGCGGGTTTCGCTCTGCGAGTTACTCTGCCGATGGCAAGCATATCGCCTACATGCGGGATATGCCGAACGGTGTGTACGTCATGAAGTCCGACGGAACGGATCAGCGCCGCTTGACCGACTTCGGACACCGGGACTTTGCACCGAGTTGGTCTCCCGATGGCGACCAACTCTTGTTCTTCAATCTCACCGCGGATGCCGAACGAGGGTTGAAGCGAGGGTTGTATCTCACGAAGACAATTCCAAACACACGCGCCCAACCCCGATATCTATTTGGCGGCCACGTTGGTTCGTTCTCCGCGGCGAGAAATGAAATCGTGGCGATTGGGGACAGCGGCGGACAAGGTGACATATTTGTTGTGGACCTTGGAAGTCTTGAGGCGCGGAATCTGACGAAGTCCGATCGGGACGAGTACTCTGTGGTTTGGTCGCCCAGCGGCGACGAGATTGCGTTCGCTCGGTCTGCAGGCGAAGACAACTTGGAGATTTGCAGGATTTCACGCGAGGGCGACGGGCTCCGCGTCCTGGCGAAAGTTCCGAGAGTGAGTCGCCCGGCGGTTGCTTGGTCTCCTGACGGCAGCCATTTGGCTTTTTTGGCCGAACACAACGATGAGCCGGCGCTCTTTGTTTTGAAACGGGATGGTGGCCAACCGCGATTGTTGGCAGAAGGAGTTCGCATGTTTGCATGGCGCCCAATCGCTAGCGGCGAGCGCGCGAACAGCAATCGGCGCCAACCATTGCGCGATCTCGCGAGCGAAGACAGTTACACGCTCCGGTTTCGCCACACCAGCGCATTGTTGCTCGATGTAGCGCTAAAGCATTGGCCGTAGATTATTTTCGAGCGTCTCTTGACAGGTAAGCGTATTGTTACCTATTATCGGTAACACTATGGTTACCAATCGTCCTCATGATGATGTTTTTCGAGCGCTGTCAGATTCCACGCGCCGGGAGATTCTCGAAGTTTTGGCAATCCAGCCTTCACCGGTGAAGAGGCTTGCCGAGCGCTTCGAGGTCACTCGCCCCGCGATTTCCCGTCATCTGCGTTTGCTCAAAGAGGCAGACCTTGTCGAGATGTCCACAATTGGACGGGAGAACATCTATCGCGTTCGTACGAAGGCACTACGCGAACTGGAATCTTGGCTGCAGACGTTCTGGGGACGACGCCTTACCAAACTCAAACAAATTGCCGAAGCGACAAAGAAATGACCGAACGCCTCGCCAGCATCCAAACCACTGTGCAAATTGATGCTCCTCAATCTCACGTATGGAACGTGCTGACCGAGCCAGATTACGTTCGCCAATGGCTGGGGTGCATGCGCTATGACAATGCGCTGGGACATGTCTTTTACATGCAGCAAGATGCGACAAAACGCGCGAACGACGATATCAGCGGCGCCACGCATTGCAAAATCACGGCTCTCGACAAGCCCCACCGGTTTGCGTTCACGTGGTATTTGCCGGGCACGCCGGAAACGCTTGTTGTGATTGAGCTGAACACAGTCGGTGATGGAACCACCATGGCAGTCCTGACGCACAGTGGCTGGGAGAAATTTGAGCCCGAGGCCATTCGCTCAATTCGTGAAATGCTTGAAGGCGGCTGGAAATCAGCAGTTCTCCCCAACTTGAAACGAGTATCAGAACAGGAGTAAACCGATGAGATCGACAAGACGACTGGGATTCGTGCTCGCTGCATTGCTCACCATTGCCTTGTTTGGTGCAGCGCGAACTAACCTAGCACGAGGGCAGTTTGTAGCCGAGCAATCTTCTGGGCTGGCACAAGAACAGCCAACGACGCAATCCGATGAGTATGCGGCCTTTGCAAAACGAGTTGTTGTCGGAGAGATGAAGGAAACCACCGTTATTTACCGAACGATCCTGGGAAGCTACAGCCAGCACCCCGAACGCATCGCAGAAATGCTCGCGCTACGATCGCGACTGGAAATTCCTGAAGAGACGCATCTCTGGGGAATCTATGCCAATGACCCCGACCTTGTCAGCGAGGATCAACTCGAGTGGGAACTCGCATTTTTTGTCGATGAGTTGGCAGGGGATTCCCTCGGGTTATCAAAACGAATTCTGCCTCGGACATCCACCATCAGTGTTGAGTCCGTTGTCAATACGGCCACGCGGGACGGGAAATACCTAATCGCGTGGCTGAGCATCAACGGCTTTGTGCAAACGGGTCCCACGATGATGCGTTTCGCGGCCGGCCGCGAGGGTGATCCAACGGACCATGCTGTCACGATCGTCATTCCGGTTAAGCCCAGGAGTTCTTGGGAAAACCTGCCATCAAGAAACAACTGATTGGGCACATGGATCTGCAGGCGATGGTGTTTCGCATTTTTTTCAGAAAGCGAGGGGGAATTGAGCGCGCCCCTCGTCAAGTAAGTGACACACCGATCAGTTCAACACGCCGGTTCTGGCATGAATGAGCGTTTAGCCGGTGAAACTGCGCCGGAACATCAGCGATTCATTGAGATCTATCAAAGCACAGTAGCGGCGTTGTATCGCTACGTGGCTGTGAGAACAAATCGGCAGCGATGTCTGGCCGAAGACATCACGCAGGAAACTTATGCGCGAGCGGTCGACGCCTGGGCAAAGCGAGGGATTCCGCGCGAGCCAATCGCCTGGCTCAAGCATGTTGCTGCGAACATCGTGCGCGACCATTATCGACGTCTCCAGCCGGCAAACATCACGGCTCTAGAGCTCGAAACTTGGTTGGAGCAGCCAGCGAGCGAGAACGATGATCTGGCAGAAGTAATCTGATGGTGTCTCGCAGCTCAAAGAAAGTCAAGCAGTGTTGCTCGAACTCTATTATTGGGAAGGGCTGAGCACGAAGGAGGTCGCCAAGCGTTACGATCGCAGCGAAAAGTCGATCGAGCGACGGTTAGCGCGGGCTAGAACCAATCTGAAACGACGACTCAGCCGGCACCTTAAGCAGGAGCGACATCATCTCGCCGCACAGGCAGGATCAAAAACATGACGAATTCCCAGCAGGGGCTGGATCCCGATGTCCACTTCATCCAGCGATTGGAGGTTGAATTGCAATCGTTGCTTCGCAGGCAGGAGCTGACTAGCGCTCAACATGCGGGCCGAGGACGTCCGCGTCGCATCCTCGTCCTCGCTGTTTTTTGCCTCCTTTCGATGGCGATTGGTGCAGCCGGCACCGTCATGATGACGGAAGCGCCTGGCACAGATCGGCTTGCGCTACTTCGCGTAAATGCCAGTGTGGCAATTGCGCGGGCAAAGGAGTCACAGCTCAAGCAGCAAAGAACGAACCTTGCGGCGCTTGTTGAAGACGGCAGCGCAAGTCAGCAGGAGTTGCGCGAGACTGACGAGCAGTTGATTGATGCTTCCGAGCGGCGCCAATTGGCAGAATTGAATGCAGACGAAGTGCGCTCTCGGGGAGGCGCGGCGCGTGATGACTTCAGTGCCAGAAAGGTTGGCGACCGCGATTATGTAAGCGAGCGGATTGATGTCCGGCTCGATGCGGAAAACGCACGCATGCAGTTGCTGCTGGCCAAGCAGGACGATTTGCGCTCAATTGAGGCAACCGCACTGCCACCAGATGCATTGCTCAACGTGCAGAACGCGATCGCCATTGGCCAGCGTCAAATCACTTTGCTGCAGGAACTGCAAACATTGCGGCACGAGATGGTCGGCGACTTGATCTTTCAGAGGACTAACTTGGCTGAGTTGCGAGCGATGCAACTCCAGCGTCAGGCGGAGTTTGACATTCTGAAGTTGCAGGAAGCCACCGTGCGCAAGCGGCTCACGGAAATCGAAGAATTAGTCGAAAGCGGTGCGGTTTCGCGCCAACAACTGCAACAAGCAGAAGGAGATCTTCGTATTCTTGGCCTGCGAATTAGTTTGCTCCAGACCGAACTTGACGTGCTCGATGAGCTCGTTGCCGATGCCCAAACTAAAGAACAAGAACGAACCTGAGAAAGAATTCTTGAAAGGGAACTCGATGGGAAATCAAATTAGCCGTCGATCTTTGATTGGAGCTGGGGTTGCTGCCATCGCTTGTGTTCCAGGCTTTGCTCTTGGCAACGGCAAGCAGCAACAAGCGACGCTGAACACAGATCGACAATTACCAGGAGACTTGGTGCTGAAGTTTGTCCGTGGGGCGCATACGGATCTTGCTTTGACCCAAGAATTGCTGGCGGATGAACCACGGTTGCTGCGGGCAAACTGGGAGTGGAGCCCTGGCGATTTTGAGTCCGCTATTGACGCCGCCGCACACACAGGTTCGATCGAGATCGTTGGGTTTCTGCTTGAGCATGGCGCGCCATATTCAGTTTTTACCGCTGCCGTACTTGGTGACCTCACAACCTTGGAGGCAGCATTCGAGCGCAACAGGGACATCATCAAAGCCCAAGGGCCTCACGGTATTACGCTCCATGAACATGCAGTCGCGGGAGGAGATGAGGCAACCGCAGTCCGAGAGTTTTTGGAGGCACAAGGGGCGCCACAGGGAAAGCCGCCGCTTGATCTCGAAGTTGACAAGCAACTTGCAGCCCGCGTAGTCGGCTCCTACTTGATTGAAACAGAACAACGCAAGTTGGGGTTTCAAATCGAGTTGAAGGAGGACAGAAATGAAAAGCAAAGGCATTTGTGGCTAACTGCCGCTGGTCGCGCAAGCTTACGGTTGCAGTATCAAGGCCAAGATAGATTCGTGCTCGAGGGGACGCCTGCCGAACTGTTGTTCCAGCAGGATTATGAATCTGCCCTATTAAGAGAAGGGCGTCCGATTGGCATTGCGCGACGAGTTGAAGCGCCGTGTTCGTAGAGAGAAAAACGCAGAGAGTTAATGAGGCACGTATAAGGAAGACATCCTGAACGACCAACTCAATCATATCAAGTTTCTCGTGGGGAGCTGGAGAACTGAGGACAAGGTTCATTTGCCAACAGGTCAATTGCTTTTCGGCACAGGATCGTTGCAAGTCTCCTTGTCACCAACGGGCGCTTGGATCGACAGCCTGTTCGTCAGCAATACGAAGGACTACGCAGTCCAAGTCGTGTACTACACGCGTTCCGGCGAACTTGAAGCCATGGCCTTCAATGGCAATCCGAAGGGACCAATGGTCTATCAGTGTTCAAGACTCGATAATGGGAAAGTTGTCTTCACGTCGTGCGCTGATGAGGGAGGCACGATTCAAAGGGTCTTGTATCAGCTTGTTGCGCCAGGAATTGTCTCCTTCGTTGTAGAAAGCTCTCAAGCCGGAGGAGATTTCGAGCCGCACAGCGAATCGCGATGGACCTCACCGGCTGCTTCCGCGGCGAACAAGAGTAGCCTTGGCGCTCTCTAAACGCGACGCGGGCCAACGTCGCGGCACGTTTGCGCAATCGGTTTGCTAAACCTGTTGGGAGCGGTAGATTGAATGAGTCCAACATCGTTGGACGTTCTCCCGGTAAGGTCCCTGCCCCGCCTTGCCGGGTTTTTCGTGCTGCCAGCACACTAAGATAATTACTGCGCAAGGGAGAAAACAGTGAACGGAGAATGTCCGCTTTGTCGCCAAGTTTTTCAAATCTGTATCTGCATCTAGTAGTTGATCGATGTAGCGGTCAAGTCATTGGCCGAAACAAGGAAGGTCAATTTGAGTGTGTTTGTGGCGCGATCTTCAAGAGTAGCGATGAACTGCACGACCACTTAGTCGACATACTACCGACGCTCAAGCGCCATGTAGCGGAAGCAGCGATTGCCAACGGCTAAACAGATCCTGCCTTGCTCACAGATTGCTTTCTTCCGACAACGCGTTTCGCTTTCTTCCCACTGAACTGTTCGTAGCGCTGGACGATGACGTCCGCGTAAGCGCAGTCTAGCTCCATCAGTACGGCGTTGCGTCCTGTCTGCTCCGCCGCTATCAACGTGCTGCCAGAGCCGCCGAAAAGGTCCAACACGTTCTCACCAGGCTTGGACGAGTACTGGATCGCACGCACCGCCAGTTCGACCGGCTTCTCCGTGAGGTGGATCATCTTCGCTTGGCTGACCTTCTTTACATGCCACAGGTCAGACGCATTGTTGGGTCCGTAGAACTTGTGAGCAGCGCCTTCCTTCCAGCCGTAGTATGCGATCTCGAACGCGCCCATGTAGTCCTTGCGTGTCAGGACCGGATGCTGCTTGTCCCAGATGATTCCCTGAGAGAAGTACAAACCGTTCTTCTTGAGAAACGGTGGGTAGTTGCCGAGGTTGCCGTAGCCACCCCAGATGTAGAAGGAACGGCCTGGCTGCAGAACACGTGCAATGTTTCCAAACCAAGCATCCAAGAGTTTGTCGAACTCTTCGTCGGGCAGATAGTCGTTCTTGAGCGGTCTGTCTTTGGCGCGCATCTTCTTCGACGTGGGATTGGCTTTCTCCGGATGACGCGCCAGATCGAACTGCTTGTGATTGTTCTTCTTCGTGGGTTTCTTGTTGGGGTTGGAGAACGATGACAATCCAGCGCTGATGGCGTTGTTGCTGCGTGGTTCGACTTTGACGTTGTAAGGCCTCCCCGAACAGGACTCGAAAATAGGACAACGCGGTTAACAGCTATTTGCAGAATGTAGCCAAGTGTAGTTAATCGAACCCAGTTGGCGTGAATTCAACGGAAATGCACGCAATCCAAAATCGCCCGTGTTTGTGGAATTGTCGTGCTACTGCACGGACTTTGCCCAATTTGCGATGCGAACTAGCACTTATCGTCGGCCAGAATGAGCACAATGTTTGGCGCACTTGTTTGGGCTTCACCTTGTTCACAAACTTGTCCATGCACTTGTCCACAAACAACAGCCTGGCATGAGAGGAAGACCGCGATCGGCAAGAGTGTGAGCGTCGCGGTTCGGCGAAATTGACGGCTGGGAATTGTCATGGCGCGTTCTTTGGCTGTTGGCTCGAAGTTCCTTGCGATCGCTTTGTGTGCCCGGCATTGTTGCCGAAGTTGGCACCGTTGAACCGTGGAAGCACCTGATTTCTCACTTCAGACTATCGGTTGAAAGTCGAGTAATTACCCTGGAAGGCCAACTCGATCCGTGTCGCTCCTACATTAGTGATCGTACATAGAAAGTCCACCATGAATGCCAAGCGATCCAAATCTATGGTGATTGCCGGCGATGTCTGTCTGGACGTTGTTGGGGTCCCCATTCCACCGCCGGCCACACGCAGCGACGCCGTCGATAACTGGCGTCAGACGGGAGAAACGCAAACGCATTATCTTCCCGGCGGCGTCATGTTGCTGGAGGAGATGATCAGGAAATCAACGCCAGGCTGGACGATTGATGGCGCCGTGCCGCAACTGCCAGAAGCGCTGGCGGGGCTTGCCAACACGACGGCGGGAGCTCGCGGTTCGATTCAGGCTTTCATGGATAATGCGGAGCGGCTCAACCGGCGAGAAATTGTTCATTCCTTGCTTTTGTTGGGAGAGTTCCCGTCTGTTCCCGGCGAGAAACGTGAACGCCGGCTTCGCTTGGA
>CALJLD010000253.1 GCA_937982665.1 uncultured Planctomycetales bacterium | reverse complement strand
AAGACCAAGGGACATTACGCCTTTGCGGAGCGAGCATGAGTTTTGACGTTTCTCGAGAGAGTTTGCAGCGAACGGCCAAAAAGGCGGCGGACTTATACACAGAGGTTTACGCTGATCTGGAAAATCGCCGAGTGGACCCCGGCGTCTCCCGCGAGCACGTCGCCCAGTTGTTTGCCGGCACCATCGGCGAACAGGGCGTTGGGATCGATCAGGCTTTGGACGAATTCCAGCGCGACGTTCTGCCCAACTCGATGGGCACCCCGCACCCGTTGTACTTGGGACTGGTGAATTCGTCGCCCCTGCCGGCTGGACCTCTGGCGGACTTGCTCGTCTCGTCATTGAACAACAACGGCGGCGCGTTCCACCAAAGCCCGGCCATCACTGCGCTGGAGGCGGAAGTCCTGCGCGAGTTTGGCCGGTTGTGCCGGCTTGGGGAAGACGCTTCTGGCATGATTCTGCCCGGCGGAACATTTGCCAATTTGCACGCCTTGTTGCTCGCAAGGCATGCTCACTTCCCCAAATGGCATTCGGATGGGCCACAGTCGCTGCAAGGTCCGCCGGTCATATACCGGTCCGAAGTCGCTCACTTTTGCATTGATCGGGCTGCAGCAGCAATCGGCATCGGCGCAAAAAACATTGCCAATGTTCCGCTGATCGGGCGTGGCATGATTGATGTCGAGGCTCTGGACAAGCAAATCGCCCAAGATCGGGCAGCCGGCAAACAGCCGTTCTGCGTTGTCGCCAACGGCGGGACAACGGGAACCGGAGCGATCGATGACACGGCCGCAATCGCCGAACTCTGCAAACGGCACGGCTTGTGGATGCACGTCGACGCCTGTTACGGCGGCGCTGCACTGTTGCTGGATCCGCCGTTGCACGAGTTTGACGGGATCGGTCAGGCTGATTCAATCGCCATCGATCCGCACAAGTGGTTCTTCATGCCGATCACCGCTGGCATGGTCCTGACCACGCATCGCCAGGGTGAGGTCGAGGCTTTCGAGATCGCCACCAGTTACATCCCCGGGGACGGAGTCGTCGATCCCTTCCGACGGGGATTCCCAACTTCGCGAAGGAGTTCCGGCCTAACCGTGTGGATGACACTCCGCGCCCACGGCTGGAATACGATTCGCGAAGCCGTAGAAAGAAATATTCAGCTGACACGGCGGATCGAGCAGCAACTCGGCGAGGCGGGCTTCCATGTCCTGAAAGATGGGCGACTTTCCGTCGCCTGCGCGCGCTGGGAGCCCGACGGCTTAATCCCCGCCGAACTCGATGAATTGCAAGCCAGGATCGCTCAAGCGGTTGTCGCCACCGGCAAAGCGTGGTTCAGCACGGTGAATCATGAAGACAAGACCTGGCTGCGCATGAACATGGTCAACATCCATACGCGGGAACACCATGTCGATGCGCTGACGCAACTCCTCCAGGACGTTGCCGCCGACTGTGCGAGCGTCTGCTAACTACTGGGCGAGAACCCATGGTTCGATTCGAACCCCAGGGCGTTTTGGGTTGTGCCATTCCGCTGGCCATTGTGCTTGGCTTAGTGGCATTTGGCCTGACGTTCCTTTCAGACGACTTGACCATCACCGGTCAACTTTTGATTGCTGTCGGCGCTGCGGTGGTCACGTTTCTCGTTTCCGGCTATCTGGTCATTCAAGATCGGTGGGAACATCGCGTCGCAATGCGTCGCGTGCGCGAAAGGCTCGCCGCAAAGTCTGATCAAGATGATCGCGCTTTTTGCGATGAAGTCCTGCCGGTGGAAGCTCAATTTGCTACGGCCGTTCGCCGCCAGATTGCAAAGTTCTTTGACGTGCCGCCGGAGAAGATTCACGCTTCGGACACATTGGAGGAATATTACATTGACGTGTTTCAAACGGATTTGCCTTCAGGTGTTATCGGCAGTGTCATCCCGGAACTCAGTGAAGAACAGCAAGAGAGGTTGCTGCTCAACATGCCAAACGCATCCGAAATGACGGTTGCCGAATTCGTCATGTTGGCGAATGTATTTGTTGTGGAACTTCGCGACGAAATCAGCGGCAACCAAAGTTGACTCGTGCGATTAGTCGGCCTGCTCGGCTTCGTAGTGGTCCTTGAGCCGTTGGACGGCGTCCTCGTTGCGTTCCTGGTGGGTGGCGATGCCGCCGTAGTTAATCTTCAGGCTGCCCGATTTGCTTGTCCGTTCTTGTTGAGCAGAGACGGTGAACTCGCCACCGAAGGCCTCGATCTCTCGCCCATGCGCTTCGCAGAGCCGTGTCGCCGGCAACGCCGCGGCCCGATCTGTATCGATTTGCGTTTTGCAAACTTCGCAGAACCGTACGCTTGCCATAAGTTCCTCCCCGTTAGAATCAGACCATGAAGTTTGAATCCGCGCACAAAAAAACCGCCGGCTTTCCGGACGGTTTGCGACGCGATTTCTTACGCGCCAGAATCTTACGCACAGACCGTGGATTTGGCAAGTCAAATGGCAATTGGAGATCGGCGTGCGCAGCCGGCACTGTGCGTGGATAATTGTGTTGCGGGATTTGTATTGCAGCGGCCCCACACACCCTCCAAAGCGAGTTGTGTTAGCTGTTTCGCTTACAGCGATGACATATTTGACGCATCTCGCGGCTTGCTCTTCAATGGGCGTAAGGTCAGGTCTGATTGCCGTGTTGCCTGACCACGTTCGGCGAATCGTGGGGATTTGCCGAGGTTAGCCTTGTTGAACTTGGTACGGCCGCACTTGCGAAGAGGAGAGCCATGGATCGTCGCACTTTCTTATGGACCAGTCTTGCGACCGCGGCCACAACTCCGCTTTTCGTCGGCTCGAGCGTGGGCGCGGCGAGAATTCTTGGTTCCGTCGGACAAATCAATGAGATTTCGGAAGTCTTTGGCCCGCAGCCGACACGCAGCATCATCCCAGTTGTCGGTGACGGGAAATGGATTTGGAAGGATCCGCCGGAAGAAGAACGCGGCTATTTGGAGCCCCGCTCTTTTTCGTTGAGATTGGGAATTGAGTTCGAAGGCACTGGTCCCGCGACGCAAATCAAAGCCACAACGACGGCACCCTCGGAATTCCCGGAACAGCAAATTGAAGACCTCGACGTCAAGACACAAGGCTGTCAGGCGGAAGTCTCCATGGTTGGTCCCGGCGCGGCCGTGCTTGGGCTTGTTGCGCCTTCCATTCGCGCTGGCCAAATGATCACGGCCTACGCGGATTACAAACTCAAAGTCTACAAACGCTATGACGCGTATTCCGCTGAGAACTTTTCCGCACAGCAGCCAAAGCCGCCGCGCGAGATTGCTCGCGACTATCTTGGGTTGAGCCCAGGAATCGAGACAAATAACCGTGCCGTCAAACAACTGCGAGATCAGTTGTGCGGCGCCGAGGATCACCCTTGGGCTCAGACCGAGACCTTCTCAAAGTGGGTCTGGGAAAACATTGAACCGCGGATCCAACGATTCACCAGCGTAAAGGTTGCCCTCCGGGAGCGGATTGGTGATTGCGAGGAGCGCGCGGCAATCTTTGTCGCATTGGCCAGAGCCGCTGGCATCCCCGCACGTTTGGTTTGGGTGCCCAACCACAATTGGGCCGAGTTCTATCTCACCGACAACGAAGGCCAGGGACATTGGATCCCAGCCCACATGTCGGCCTATTCGTGGTTTGGTTGGACTGGCGCGCACGAGATCGTGTTGCAAAAGGGCGATCGGCACGAAGTGCCCTATCGCCGGGGCACGTTCCGGTTGATCCCGGATTGGGCCAGTTGGTCGGGATCAAAGCCGAACATTCGCTGGACGGCCGAGCTTCGCCCGGAAGCAACCGCCGAGGGCGAAGACGCGGGACCGGGCGCCAGGAGCAAGAACGAGCAAGGCGACTGGAAAGTGGTTGGCGAGCATCCGTTGGACAAATACACACGGCGTTAACCGCATGCGGCGGCACTCGCACGCTGTTCCGCAAATCCTGGTATCCCACAAGTCCTAGTGGCTCGGCAAGTCTCTCCAGGCGTCGCCCTGCGCAAAGCGCCGGGGCATTTGGGCCTCAGCAAAGAATGCAGCAACTGGCCAAGGAGTTTCGGCAGCGGATTTCTCCAGGTCGTCAAACTCGCCGAACGCTAGCGTGGGCCCGCCAAAGGCGGCTGTCTCCCGCCACAACACCGTATCGCCATCATAGAGGGCAATTTCGCACTCAACCGTGGAGAAGTTGACGCTGCGGCGGAGTCGCCCGTCAGAGTTTTGATAGTCGACGGACTCAGTTGTTCCGGGGCGCGTTCTGCAGACGATGCGCAGCCTGGCGTTGTCCTCGACCTTACCGCCGCCTGCGGTTACCCACTGCGTGACGCTGGAGACAATCTCTGCTTTATCAGCGTCATCAAAATCGGCTTCGCTCGTGTCGATGGCGAACGATTGCCCTTCGAGTTGAACATAGAACTGGCTCGCATCGACCTCTTCCGGAACCCATTCCGGCTCCGGAACCACAGCAGTCCGGACAACGCTCTGACTTCCTTGTTGCGCACCGAGCAGAAATCTGCCTGCGCCGAGTGATACCATCAAGCCTTCTTCCGCACTGCGTCCGGCGCTCCATTGCCCAATTGGGCACGCACGGTTGATGTCGATGATGGTGTGCACCCCGCCATTGACGGCAATCAGATACTCACTGCCGGACCAATAGAAGTAATCCGCGCGTGTTGGCAAAGGAAACTCATCTACGAGTTCGCTCGTGGTGACGTCGTACACTTGGATCAGGTTGTCGTCACGAATGCCGGCCAGCTTGACGCCATCTTCACTGAATGCGAGGGCATCAAGCGGCGGCGCGGAGAATTTCCCGGCAACCTCAAGCTCTTCGCTATCAATGATCAGAATCTCTTCATTCTTTCCGCCTGTGGAACGTCGCGGCTGGAACGCCATGTGCTTGCGGCCAGCCGAGATGGCCGGCGGTCGCTTCGAGCCAATGGGGTCGGCGTAGATCAATTCGGCCGCCCTCATATCGATGAGCAGCAATTCCTGGCTGGTTTGAACGTAGACGGTATCGTCATTGACAACACCGCAGAATACCGGCGCACCGCGCCCGGCTGAAGCGGCCCGCCCAAATTCCTTTTGCGCAAAGCCAAGGAATTCGTCCAATGGGACGTCGCGCACAAGCTGAATATCGTTCCCGTTTAGTTCCCATAACGCCAATATCGCCGGATCCGATACAAATGGTACCGAGTAGGTGAAGATCCCTTTGTCATTAGAGGTGATTCCAAATGGCACGCCACGTGATCCGTTCAACCGATACGTACCCATGTATTCTTGGCGACGCAAATTGACCATTTGCAAGCGAACTTGCGGCAGTCTCTCCGATCCGAAACTGGCAACGCACATCGCGATCGATCGATTGGAATTCAGAACCAATTGGGTCATTCGCGCGTTGCGATTCTCACTTGGAATCGCGACCTCGATCGCTCTTTTTGAAATGCCAGCTGGCTTCATGGCATCCACCTCGATGGGTGAGCCAAGCGGCATATCCGCGAACGACTTTTGCCTTCCACCGCCGGAAGAATCAGCGGCGGCAGTTGATGCAAGTTCTTTGCCCAGCCGAACCATGAGCCTGGCCAGATATGCGTGATCCGTTGGATCCAGATCTTGATGGTTGAGCGAGACTGACTGGCCGTCCTCTGTCTTCAACTGGATCTGCTCTCCAGCTTTCGGTAATGCCGCAAGCATCGCCTGACGTTGGTCCCCTGCGGAAACCACCCAAGGCCGCATCGGCAATAAGATCTTGCCGTTGTTTACAAGCAGGTCCACCCGCGCTCGTACTTGAACGGACTCTCCCGAATGCAAGAACTCGGCCGACTCAAATCCTCGCAAAGCAAGATTGCGGTCAAGCGGCTCCGGAGGCGGCCGATCATTGCCGCGATCATTGCCGCGATCGTTATCATTTGACGATTCACCGAAAGCCGGACGGGAACCACCATTGCCGCCGTTGTCCCCATTACCGGGATTTGGGTCGCGTCCTGGCCGATTGTTATTTGGGCGATTGTTCTGTGGCCGACCCGCGCCATTATTACGTTCGGGTCGACGCGGTTGCGCCTTGGGAATGTTGACCGGTGCCGGCTTTAGCATCTCCCGTTGTTTTTGAACTTGCTCTGCCCCTCTGTTTGCGGCGGCAACGTCTTGCTCCTCAGGCTTGTCACCAACCGTCATCGCGTTGCACAGCATGAAAAACGCGCCAAACAAGCCCGCAATCAGTGCACCGCCACCAATGTATGGGCTGGCATCGAGGGACTCCTTGTCGAGTCGTTCGCCATGTGGCTCTTTGGGGGAAGTCCCCATCAGAGGGTTGGACTGTGGCGGAGTTCCAAAAGGCGCATCCTGCTGTTGCGGCGCACCAAAGGGATTCGGGTTTTGCTGAGGTCCTCCGAACCCCTGATTTGGCGGTGGGCCAACGCCCAGTTGTTGCTGCGGTGGAGGCGACTGCGGGACACCAAGTCCATCAAAGACCGAGCCTGCGCCGCCACTAGCGGGTGGGCCGCCCATCTGATCAAATGCCGCCAAGGGATCAACGTCCGGCACGCTGATTGGCATCTTGCACTTGGGACATGGCAAAGACTTACCTGCCGCTTTGTCCGGCGCTTTGAGAGACGCACCGCAAGAACACTGAACTTTGATTGGCATCTTGTCTGTCCCGGTACAGCTGGGAATCGGTCTGGGAGACCTCGCAAAAGATTCAGCATATCATATGCGAATCGATTGATAGGTGCACAAAATTGGCATCTCCAACGACATAATTCAATACCTGCAGGTCAATCACAACACCACTGGCTGCCAACTACGGCAGACCGGACAATTCTCAAGCTCAAAATCACCAACAATACGTCCATTTTCATGCCATTACCGCAACATCCGAGAACAATCGATGTCCGTGGAGAACTCGTCTTCCTGGGGACCGGTACCTCCATTGGTGTCCCGGTGGTGGGCTGTGATTGCAAGACCTGCTCAAGCGACCACCCACGGAATCAGCGGACTCGCTGTGGACTGGTGCTGGGCTTGCCTGAAGGCAATCTGCTGATCGATACGCCAACTGATCTGCGGGCACAACTGCTACGCGAAGGCATCGGCATCATCCACGCGATTTGCTATACGCATTCCCACGCCGACCACATTTTTGGCCTGGATGATGTGCGAGCATTTCCCTTCTACTTGGGGCATGACTTGCCGGTTTACTGTGAGCAGTTCGTGGAGCAACGCTTGCGGAAGTCCTTTGACTATGCATTTGATCCCAAAACGGCCCATTGGCCTCATGGCGCTTTGCCCAAGTTAGAAATTCGCAACATCAGTGAGGAGCCCTTCTCGGCGCTCGGGGCGAAGATCACCCCTATTCGCTTGCAACATGGAAAGTCCCTTGTTCTGGGGTTTCGCGTGGGGAACATCGCGTATTGCACGGATACCAATGGCATTCCGGATCAAAGTTGGCCGCTGCTTGCAGACCTGGACGTCTTGATCCTGGATTGCTTGAGGGACCGGCCGCATCCCACGCATTTCACGTTGGAAGAAGCAATCGCGATTGCCCAACGCGTGGGGGCAAAAAGGACGCTCTTCACGCACATTGCACATGAATTGGAATACGAAGAAACAAGTGCTGCTCTGCCCAAAAACGTGGAAATGGCCTACGATGGTTTGAAGATCCCGCTCACTTGAATCTAACGGATTGCCCGCGTGGCCACCTGTACGGAACAATGCAGCACGACGTTCTTCGGCAGCAGCTAAGTCAGTTTGGGCAGGAGCATCTGGTTCAGTTCTGGTCCGATTTGCGACCGGAGGAACAACTCGCGCTCTCGCGAGATTTGTTGGCGATCGATTTTCGCCGCATCCAAGAGTTGTTCTCGGCGGGGGGTGATCACACCAATTGGGCCGAGTTAGCTTCTCGTGCGCTTCCACCGCCAGCAGTCCGTGAACGTTCGGCCGAACAATCGTCGCACGCGCAGGCGCTTGGACAACAAACGCTAGCTGCGAGCGAAGTGGGAGTTGTCCTCACCGCTGGAGGACAAGGAACGCGGCTGGGATTTGATCAGCCGAAGGGGCTCTTCCCCATCGGGCCAATTAGCGGCGCGTCGCTGTTTCAGATCTTGTTTGAAAAAGTCGCCGCGGCGCGCGCACGCTTCAATGCCGTGATTCCCATCTATGTGATGACCAGCCCGGCCACTCATGAAGAGACCAAGCGGTTCTTGCATCGCAACCAGTTCTTCAATCTGCCGGCGGAAGACGTGATCATCTTCCAGCAAGGGCGCATGCCAGCTGTCGATCGCGCGACCGGCAAAGTGCTTATGGAAGACCGGAATCGCATTGCATTCAGCCCGGATGGGCACGGCGGCCTGCTGGAAGCCTTGCAACGTTCAAAAGCACTGGCGGACATGCAGCGGCGGAACCTGGCCAGGTTGTTTTACTTGCAGGTTGACAACCCGCTTACGCCGGTTTGCGATCCCGAGTTGCTCGGCTGCCACGTCGCGGCAGGATCAGAAATCACAACGCTCGCGATCGTCAAACTCTCCAGCCGTGACAAACTTGGCAACATTGTCAACATTGATGGCCGAGTACAGATCATTGAGTACAGCGAACTCAACCCGTTGCCTGACGAAGTGGTCGAGCGAAGCGACATGCATGGGCAACCCGTGTTCTGGGCCGGGAACACCGCGGTGCATATCTTTGAAGTGGCCTTCCTGCAACGAATGATCGAAACAACGGACGGGCTGCCGTTTCACATCGCGCAGAAAACAGTCGCCTGCTTGAATGATGCGGGCGAACGTGTCACGCCCAAAGAAGCCAACGCGCTCAAGTTCGAGCGGTTCATTTTCGATCTGCTGCCCAACGCCGAGCACGCACTTGTTGTGGAAGGCAATCGCGACGAAGTCTTTGCCCCGCTCAAGAACGCGGACAGTGACCCGGAAGAACCACCATCTCCGGACAGTCCAACAAGCGTACGCAAACAAATGACGGCACTGCATCGCGCCTGGCTGCTGGCTGCGGGCGTGGAAGTCGCAGAAGATGTGCCTGTCGAAATTAGCCCAAAATTCGCATTTGATGCCGAAGCGCTGAAAGCCCGGCGTGATTTGCCGCGACGAATCACGCACGAGACATATTTGCGGTAACAAGCCGCCCGCCCCTGCTTATGATGGGCTTGTATTAAATCCAATGGCGCGAACCTCACGCCCGCCAGCCTGTCGATAGAACACCTGGATCCCACCGCGCAATTTCACACTCCCGGTCGCAAATGAGTCACGAATCCCACGCTGAATCGGCCGGGGAAGATGCCCTCAGCGAATCCGCCTCCAGCGATGCCGATGGCGGCGAAATGCCCCAACATCAGGCATCGTCTGCAGCGTTGCCCACATCCTGGTGGTCAAGGCCCTCTGGCGGTCGCGAAGTCTTGCTGCTCTCCATTCCGCTGGTGATCTCATCGCTGAGTTGGACAGTGATGACGTTCATCGACCGGATGATGCTGAATTGGGTCTCCGAAACGGCCATGAACGCGGCTTTTTCCGCCGGCGTGGTTTGGTTCGCCTTTGTCTGTTTGCCGATGGGCGTCTGCGCCTACGCAGGGACGTTCGTCTCGCAGTACTTTGGCGACAAGCAATACGGCAACATTGGGCCCTCGGTGGGGCAGGGAGTGTGGGTGGCCGTGTTTGCGACGCCCATCCTGCTGTTGGGCATACCGCTGGCACCGTTCATTTTTGAAGTTGCCGCCGCGCACAGCGCGGAGTTATCAGCACTCGAAATCCCTTACCTGCGGATCTTGATTTGGGGTGCGCCGCCGATGCTCGCATCGCAAGCGTTTGCCGCGTTCTTCAGTGGTCGCGGGAAGACGAATGTTGTGATGGCGATCGATGGCGGTGCCGCGGTCATCAATCTCGTGCTCGATTACGTGATGATCTTTGGCAAGCTGGGCTTTCCGGAGATGGGTATCATCGGCGCCGGCTGGGCGACAGTGATCGCGCTGTGGCTCAAGTTGTTCATCTACTTTGCGTTATACGCGCGAAAAACAAACCGCCTGAAGTTCAACACGGTCACCGGGCTGCGATTCCACCGCAAGTTGTTTGGCCGCTTGATCTGGTTTGGTGGCCCCAGCGGAGTCCAATTTCTCTTGGACGTCCTGGGCTTCAACGTGTTCATTTTGCTGATGGGCAGGCTTCAGCCCATTGAGACGGCCGCCACGACGATGGCCTTTAGCATCAGTTCCCTGGCATTCATGCCCATTTACGGGTTCTCGATCGCGGCGTCTATTCTTGTTGGCCAGCGAATCGCGGAGAACAAGACCGACTTGGCCTCGCGAGCGACGTGGACGACATTGACCCTCGGCATGATCTACATGGGCGGCATGTCCCTGCTGTACATCTTTGTGCCTGGCTTGTTCTTGAACGGGTTCTTGTCGGAATCGACATTCGCGGACAAGGAAGCACTCTTCGCAACGGCATCAACGTTGCTGCTATTCGTAGCGGCATACAGTTTGTTCGATGCGATGTTGATGATCTTCTGCGCCGCCATCAAAGGCGCCGGAGACACGCGCTTCGTCCTGTACGTCAGCCTGGTGATGTCCATCTTTCTGGCAACCGCCAGTTGGTTGGCTGTGGAGGAGTTTGAATTCAACGTCTACGGCTGCTGGACAATCGTCACCACCTGGGTGTGCGTGGTGGGCGTGATCTATCTGCTCCGCTTCTTGCAAGGCCGCTGGAAGAGCATGCGTGTGATCGAGCCCCGCGTGGATGATGTCATAGACCATCCGCTCGGCGGCGAAGAGTTGGACCGCATGGAGGAGCGAGCGATTGACGACTCAAATGGAGTTCCAACGCCAATCAACGCCGCACCGGCCGCAACAGCGGAGGATTCGGCCACCAGCTTGACGAGCCAATCTGGCTAGCAGTTTGATTGACTTGGACCAAGGCTATGAGCTTTCGGATAATCGGATAACGCGCGCTCGGATTACTTATCCAGATACTCAAGGAGTAGTTTCTCCATCTCGGCCGCGTTGGTCCCATTGCTTCTTCGGCACCTGTCCAACGGGGATCGGAGTCTGATCCCGCAAGCCGCAACTCCGCTGATCCAAACGGAAGGCTTCATGGATAACCAAAACCTCAAGGTTGCGTTTCGTTACCGGACATTTGACGTGCCAAACTGAAAAACGCTTCAGATTGCGCCTGAGGACTACTTCGATCTCAACGATCGCTCACCTGGCGAACGGATCGACATCTACTTTGTCGAAAAATATCTCGACGTGCGTGAATTCCTCGACGTTCCCAGCGAGATGGTTTGGCAAATCCAAATTCAAATTGACGATCTGTTAGAGGGTGTCCAACACATCAACGAATTCACCTATTGGAACAGGGGAAAGTGCCAACTCATCAAACGAGTGGAATCCTCTGAGGCGAAAACAACGACTAAGTTCACGCTTCAGGTTGTTGTTGACGCTTCGCAAACAACGGCAACTGTGCATTTTGCACCAACGGCTGATGGCCATCTGCTTCGCGCTTACACTGTCAATGTCGAATCCGAGCTAGCAGAGGTTTTGCCGGAGCACGAATTGGCAGTGCGGCATGGAATCTCTTCTTGATTGGGCCGAAGAATCTGGACACCAACGTCCTGCAAACGTGCGACTTCAGCGAACATGCGTTGCCATCCGGCTCTCGTTGCGGTGTGCGCGGAAGCACTTTTTCTAAGTCGGCCATTACGAAAGACCGTCCTACGTAATTGCCAGTCGCCACTTTGTGGCGGGTTTGTGTCCAGGGTGACGCGGTAATAGGTTGCCCGGCAATCCCTGAGTCTTCTTCACGCGGGAAGTTGCAGAGACTCGATTCTCGAATCCCCGTCCGAGACTATGAAGCCTCCGGGTTCAGCCGCCTTGTCCAAAAAACTGGCAAAACCTATGATATCGGAGGTAATTCGCCATCTTGCCTGGAAGGAGACACACGTGTCGCAAGTAGAAACCAAGCTTCCCCACAAAGTCGCCGACATGAGCCTGGCCGATTTCGGTCGCCGGGAAATCGAGTTGGCCGAGAATGAAATGCCCGGCCTGATGGCCTTGCGAGAAAAGTACGGCAAGGACAAGCCGCTCTCAGGCGCCCGCATCGCCGGTTGCCTGCATATGACCATCCAAACGGCCGTGTTGATTGAAACGCTGACGGAACTCGGCGCGGAAGTCACGTGGAGTAGCTGTAACATCTTCTCCACCCAAGATCATGCTGCCGCCGCCATTGCCGCCACTGGCGTGCCGGTTTACGCCTGGAAGGGCGAGACCGACGAAGAATTCTGGTGGTGCATTGAGCAAACGCTGCACTTCCCCGATGGCCAGCCGCTGAACATGATTCTGGATGATGGTGGCGACCTGACCGCCATGGTCCACAATCAATTCCCGGAATTGCTGCCGGGCATCCGTGGCCTCTCTGAAGAGACCACCACAGGCATCCACGCCTTGTACAAGATGATGAAGAAGGACGCCCTCAAGGTTCCTTGCATCAACGTCAATGACTCCGTCACCAAGAGCAAGTTTGACAACCTGTACGGTTGCCGCGAAAGCCTGGCCGATGGCATCAAGCGTGCCACCGACGTCATGGTGGCTGGCAAGACTGTCGTTGTGGCCGGATACGGCGATGTCGGCAAAGGCTGTGCCCAATCGATGGCCGGACTCGGTGCTCGCGTGCTGGTTACCGAGATCGATCCCATCAACGCTTTGCAAGCCGCGATGGAAGGCTTTGAAGTTGTCCGCATGGATGACGTTGTCGACAAGGCCCACATCTTTGTGACCGCAACCGGTTGCACAGACGTCATCACGGGCGACCACATGGCCCGCATGAAGGGCGATGCCATCGTCTGCAACATCGGCCACTTTGACATTGAGATTGATGTCGCTTCGCTTGAGAACAACAAGGACATCAAGAAGGTCAACATCAAGCCGCAGGTGGATCGCTACATCTACCCGGATGGCCACAGCGTGCTCATGCTCGCTTCCGGCCGTTTGGTGAACCTGGGTTGTGCGACCGGCCATCCGTCGTTCGTGATGTCCAACTCGTTCACCAACCAGGTGCTCGCTCAAATCGAGCTGTGGAACAACCACGAAAACTACGAAGTCGGCGTCTTCACACTGCCCAAGCACTTGGACGAGGAAGTCGCCCGACTCCACCTGGATCACCTGGGCGCACAACTCACCACGCTGACGCCCAAGCAGGCTGACTACTTGGACCTGCCGGTCGAAGGTCCTTACAAGCCGGAGTTCTATCGGTACTAGTTTCTGTCGGTACGAATAACGAGCGACACATACCAAGGACGCGAGTGGATTCCCGCTCGCGTCCTTTCTTTTGCGCTGAACGATTCGCGCTTTTATGGATCAGCCGTTGCCAGCCGCCTTGTTGCCATCCTCAGAGTCGAGAGTCGAATCGATATGCAACTCTTCGCCGGGCTGGGCGGCATGATCCGGCAATTTCGGTTCGACACCTTGAGCCTTGAATCGCTTCAGCCAATCATGCAATTCCGCAATCGCTGGTTCCAATCCCCAGGGTCCTGGTTCGCCAGCAATAGCGAACCGGCCATCGCTCCTGATCACGAATATCCGGCTGGGAGCCGCGGAGTAAGCCGCAGCGACGCCGTTGTTCATGTCGTCAACAATCACTGGCACGGTGAGTCGTGTGTCTTCCAGTAGGAGGTCAGCAGCGGCGCAACGCTCGCCATGATTTGTGTGTTCATAGATTAAGCGCCCGTTTGGCGGCTTATCCCAACTTTCGTAGTGGTCGGCGGCATGGGATTCGCGAATATAGACCACACGAAACTCAGCGAGATGTTGGTACTCTTGATAGAGCCGTTCGATTTCGCCAGCCTGACGAAAAAATGGCTGTCACGTGTAGCTGCCGAAGAACAAGACGACAGGCTTGTCGCCGCGGAAATCGGACAGGTCAAAAGTCTCAGCGCCGCTTAGCGTCGCAAGTTCAATCGTCGGCGCGAGTGCGCCGGTTCGCAATTCTTGGACGGGAGAGAATGAACCGTACAGATCATTCGTTCGGTCTTTGGTGTTGCTTGTGCCGGACTTCTGAGACGCATGCTGCGCTTGTTGCTCATTGTCGCCGCCGAGCTGGGTGATCAAAGCGACAATGGTGGCTGCGCCTGCCAAGATCAGGACCAGACCGAAAACAATGAAGAGTTTCCGCATAGACATCTTATTAGTGCGAAAAGATGTTCTTGCCGGGCGAGGCCTTCGCCCGGTTGGTTGGGCCGTTCAAATCTGTCTCGATATGGCGTTGTTCACCAGGTGCGACTGCTGTAGGCGGCAAGCCGGGCTCGCTCCCTCGTTGGCGGAATTCCGATAACCATTTGTTGACTTCCACTAACCCAGGCTTCAGACCACCTGGACCTGGTTTGCCCGCTATTGCCAGACGGCCGTCCGTACCGACGAGATAGACGCGGTCCGGGTGCGCCGAGTACACGTGGCTCACGGCGTCCCACATATCATCGATCAAGCATGGAATTGTCAATTCCTCGTTTTCGAGCAACAAGTTCGCAGCCTCGCAACGTTCTGCGTGAGTCTGATGCTCGTTGATACCAAACTCGTGCGCGACGCCACCGGAGAAGTTTGTGTCGGCAGCATGGGCTTCGCGAATGTACACAAGGCGAAACTCCACCAGGTCTTTGTAGTCCTGGTACATCTGCTCCATCTCGCCAACCTGGCGAAGAAACGGCGGTCACGTGTAACTGCCGAAGAACAGCACCACCGGCTTGTTACCACGGTGTGCCTTCAGACGAAACACCGAATCTCCATCAAGTGTGAGCAAATCGAACGTCGGCGCGAACTCGCCCAATTTCAACGGCGGCGCCGCCAACTCCATGCGCCTGAGATTTGGGTCTTCATCATCTTCTAGGAATTGTCCAGCAAGGATGCCTGGCTCGTCTGGAAACGCGTCCGCGATCGACGACTGGGGGCGTGCATTACTGACGTTGTCGATCGTGGGAGGTTGGTCATCTGAACCATCCCCCAAAAAATAGACAAACCCCAGGCACACAATACACACCAACGCAGCAATCAATCCGATCAATAGCTTGTGATGCATTTTGCGATTCCGGCGAGAAACATTGCTGGCGATGCGCCGCGCGATTCTCCACGTGTGGTCCAGCAACGTTGGTTAATGCGATGACGAGTATTGTGGCTATTCGTCGCGCAAGGTTCTGTGGGATTTCTTAAGAAATCGCAGATTTCTCCGCCTATGTCGCCGGCCGCTCCAACTCGCTCACAGAAAAGTCCGCCAGGGTCGCCGACCGATCAGTCTGCTCGCCGCTGAGCAAGAAACGCACCAGGGCCTCGGATGCGATCGAGACGGCCAGCAACACAAGATTTCGCGCCAGCGGATATTCGCACACATCGCCGGCGACGTCTCGCGGCACGCGATAGCTCCCATCCCAGATGGCCTCGCAATAGTCAGCGTAAAGGCCCACGTGCAAGCAAGTCAGTTTGTCCGCGCGGCACTGCTGCTGCACAAGTTGCCGCGATGCGGAATTGTCGAACGTATCGACGACGATCCGGGATCCCTTCAGCAGTTTGCGTGCGTTGCGTTCCTCAAGCTCTTTGTTGATCGCGTCAATCTCGACTTCGGCGACGCGAAACAAGTGGTTCCTCAGCACATCCGTTTTGTGCGCGCCGACATCCGCAACGCCGTAGATCTGCGTGCTGACGTTGTGCTCATCCACCCGGTCGCGATCGATCACGCGCATGTTGCGAAATCCCTGTCGCGCGAGGTTATCGGCCAGGTTAGACCCCAAAGCTCCGCCGCCGCAGATGGTGATCAGCGGCTCCGCCAACTGGGCAACGGCATCCGCGCCGCGGTAGATCTCTTCATGCAGAAACTTGCTCGACATTGGTTTCCTTACTCAAACTTTCAATTCCGCAAACAATCACGATCCCTCGCGGGAACAGTTCGCATATGTTCAGACGTTCGCCGTTGGACTCGTCATCCTCATAACAGAAAGCATGGGGAACACCGTCCGCTTCAATCAAACACAACAACGGCTTGCCGAAGGAACTTGCCCACGCCCGCATGGTGCGATCATCTCGCTGACTGGGCGACGGCATCCCTGATGGATGCGTATGGTAGAAACCGATCACATCCCCGTGCGATTCCTCGCGTTCCAGAGCCCAACTGCCATCAAACGAAACGCTCGTCAATTGGCCCCTCGTTGGCCGCATCCGACGCGCATACCAGACCTGCCCTTGCCGACGTCCGACAAGCGTCCAACAACGTTCGACAACAGGCTTTTTGTCCAGGGCTCTGCTCCTCTTCCTCTGCTGTTAACGTCTGCGCGGATGGATGCGCCAATACTCCGCCTCGTCAATGCCAGCCTCATCGCCAACATGCAGCACTTCGCCATGTTGGTCGCCTTCTCGCAACACACCAACCAGGCTCGCGAGATCAAACTTTTGATCCTCGCCGCTCAGGCAGATGCCGGCCACTTGCACGGAAAGGTCTTCCTTATCGACGGATGAGGTGTATTGCTGCCCGCCAACGAGATAACGGACACGAAAACTGTCGGGACGTTCAAGATAATCGACCAATTGCGCGCCGGCGTGAGACAGGCTCTCGCGCAAGCGGCGGAGTTGTGGATCGGCTTCGCCATCGTCCATTTCGCCCCGCCGACGTCCCCGCCGCCGAATTTGTTGTTGCCCAGGCGCGGGTTCGCTGTCCGCGAGCGCTTCGCGCATCACAATCGGCCAGTAGTTGACTTCGTACGCCGCGCGTTCCTCGGCGGTCAGGCCCGGGCGGTGCAGTTCGTCAGGCCGGGTTGTGTTCGCAAGTTCCGTTCGCATGAAGCTGGCCGTAACGGGATTATGCCGCCGATCAACTTCATCAAACCAAAACTGAACGCCGTCAAATCGGGCTTGAACACAATCAAACAACTGCACTGACTCGGCCAACTGCAAAGGCGCAAGTCCATCGATTTGAATCCGCTTATCGCCGAAACTTGCCGCCGAGCCAAACCACGTGTTGCCCGCGCGGCGGCAGATAATCAATCGAACCAACGGAAAGAGGTCGAGGTACTTTCGTCGCTCGGCCATCGTTGCCTGTCGCACGAGCTTCGCGGCGCGATGCGACGTTGGTTGAAATACGCCCCAGCCGACGAAGTCTGGCGGTTCAATCCGAATCTGGCAGACGACCTTGCCAATTCGCACGCGCACATTACCGCCGCGCAGTGCCGGCGAAAGGAACTCTCGCTGGAGAAATTCCTCCTCCAGATCGCCAAGCCGGTCGAGCAGGCTGTCGACATTGGGATTACGCCGTTGTTTGCGTGGCGACATCTCTCGCTCGACGATTGGGTTTGGCGCAAAGAAAAGCCCGCGCAAGTTCCAAAAGCGGGAAAACGATTTCTCTAACAGAGAAGTTTGTAAGCTTTTGCGGTCGGGCGCGGATGTCCATATTCTACACCGCGGTGAGCCTGCGGCAACTTATCTTGTTGTGCAACGCACTCGGCAATGGACGAATAGCACAAGCAACCTAGGCCTTTCTGGCCAAAAGAAGATCGCGGCCAGCCGCACAACACAGCTGACCGCGATCACTTATTTCTCACGAGTCTACGCAGTCTGCCGTTGCGGCAACTTGTAGCTCATGATTTCCATCAACAATTCCAGCCGCGATGGCCGCGACAACATCGGCACCAGGTTAGGCAGCGAGTAGTAGTCGCCGGTGAAGTTGAAAACATCCACCTGCACACCTTCCCGCTTACACTGTTGCTCAACGAAGTTTCGACCGCCCGGCGTCCGAACGATGACAATGGACGGATCCGTGTCCAGCGCTTCGCGGTATTCGCGCAGAGCCGCCACAAACAAAGGTGGCGTGTTCTGCTCTTCATCCGTGATGATGATGATTTGCTCCACGCGCTGCTTGTTGTGCTGCAAGTACTTCAGCGCAACACCGCAGGACGTGCATCCACCGGCGGAAATGCCAGCCATCGCGCGATCCCAGGCCGCCAGATCATCCCCTTGGGGGACAATCTCGTAAGCCATGGAGTCAAACGCATAGGCAAACAAGTCCGCTTCACAGATCGTCGAGATCATCGCGCCAATCTTCTTGCCAAGCTCAATCGCCTGATCCATCGAAGACGACTTGTCGATCAACAACGCCGTGGGCCGCGAGATGCGACCTTTGGCCTTGATCTGCGTATCGGCAACATCTTCCAAAGCCTTGCGCAAGTTGCCGGATGCTCCGGCGGCCGCAATGGCCTTGTCCGACTTGAGCGCGCTGACCCGGTCTGCCGTCTTGGCGTCGGCGAGTTTCGCTTCCACCATGGCTTTGACTTCCGGAATGTCCAACGCGCCACGCCGCTTCAATGCGGACAGGCTGTTGATCACCTCCTGCGCGCTCATCTGATCGATCAACGCGACCAAAACCGTTGGCGTCATCTGCCGAACGACCGTGGCTGCCACGCGATACGGAATCCGATGCCGGACGATCGCCTTTGCCTGTTCGGCAGGGCTATCGGCGGCTGCCAATTCCCGTAACGCAAACAGCCGGCTATCTTCCGGCGGATCGTTGTCGAACAAAATCCGCTGCGCGCGAGGGCCTGGCCGCACGTGCAACAACGCGTACAGCCGCTTTACGGCTTTCCGCGCAGTCAGCACGCTTCCGTCAAACCAATCCGCATCGGCTTCACGTTCCCGCAGGTAGCGCGTGATTTCCGTCTTCATCGCCCGAGGAATGTTGCGAAACAAACCGAATTCTTCGGTCAACTTGTCTGGCTCGCGCGCGCTTTCGTCGCTCGCCTTCTTACCGCTGAACAAGTTCCGCGCCATTCCCTGCCGGGCCCGCTTGGAAGCTTGGGCGATCGCAAGTTGCTTTTCGCCCTTGCGGATCTTCCGCGTCTTCTTGCGGCCGCTGATGAAGTCAACAACCCGCGTTACCTGGTAAGGTGGCAAGCCGCGCAACATGGCCAGACCAACATCACGGTTGCCGGGAAATTCAGACAACACGAGATTGACGATGAACATTTCCTTGTGGTCACGAACATCGCCATGATCGGCGTACCATGCAGCCAGGTGCACGTAGAACCGCGGATCCTTGCCGATCAAGTCACGGTGAACCGGCCAGATCTTTTCCAGATCGCGGTGGGGCGTGGTCAACAGCGTGTTCAAGATATCCAAACGCAGGTCTTGTTCTTTTTCGGCCATCGGTGCCTCGTGCTGCGATTGAAAAAGTGCTGTTAAGTGGAAGCGATTTCTCGCCATTCCCGCACAGGCGGAAATCCAGAAGCCAATCGTTGTTCGCTGGATTCCCGCCTGCGCGCGAATGACGAAGGCGTTGGCCCTGTATCAGATTTATGTTGTTAGCTGCAGACTTATGTTTTTAGCCGCAGGCGTAAGTTGTTAGATGTGCTGAGTTGAATTGTATTCGTATGGAGTTGCAGTGATTCAAACAGGAAAAACACCCGTACAAGTTGCAAAAGCGCGAAAAACTACGTCGCTCTACCATTGAGCTACAGCCACTGTTTCAGCGGCTGATGGGACTCGAACCCACAACCTACGCCTTCTGAGGGATTGTTTGTAGGCTTGTGCCGTTGGGTACGGGACGTCTCCTGGATGTTCAAAAAAAAGCCGCGTGCAAGTGGCAAAAGCGTTTCAGGTCGGTGCCAGCCCCTGGATTCGAACCAGGCGGACCTCAGACTGCAATCGACCGTTGAAGGTTTTCCAACGACATGCTACAGCCTCGCGTCCTTCCATGACCATTCTAGTTGGTGGCGTGTTTGTATGCTCTCAACATAGGGCACGCGGCTTGTCTTCTTCCGCTCAAAGTCATTTGAGCGTGCTGTATCAAAACCCGTACAAGTTGCAAAAGCGCGAAACTACGTGCTCTGCCATTGAGCTACAGCGGCCAGTTGAATTCGATGCAGATGCCGCCGACAGGACTCGAACCTGTAACCTCGTCATTATCAATGAAATGTTTGTAGGCTTGTGCCGTTGGGTACGGGAATTTGTTTTCTTTGGTCTCTCCTGATTCAGTTGTTGTCGAGACGGTTGTGTTGTTTCAAATGTCCGCGCAAGTCACAAAAGAGTGAAATCAACCTTCGCGTTTGCCATTTCGCCAATCAGCCTCTACGGCTAATAAGGGATTCGAACCCTCATGTCCCGAAGGACAAAGTTTGTAAGCTCCTGTCGTTGGGCACGGGACAAAGCGCAACAGCGCTTGGCTTTCAGCCGCCGGCAAAGCGCCCGACCGGTGCGCGGCCTTGCGGCGGCTGATTGCGAAAAGCTGTCACTAACCGAAGACCGCTTCCGGGCGAACCGTCAGGTTGCCCGTATCGTGGCGGTCAACCGTGTAGTCGCGGAGCTTGCCTTCAGGCACGTTGATGTAAGCGGCCAAGGCCACCTTGATTTCCGCATTGCTGGAAAGCGAACCGACATCCAAGTCGGAGAGCGGGATATCAAAGCTCCGGCCGTCAAACCGAATGTGCAAAACAGGGCCTTCATTGATCCGTGCGACCATGTTGTCCTCCGGGTGAGTCTGTGCGTTTGTTGTTTCGTTCAAGCTGGTTGCAAATTGGCGTGACTTGTGCATCTTCCAGCTTTGAGCGGCGTTTCGCAAACTGCGGCAAAATTTGTGCGTGCTTTTCGCCGGTTTTCACCATCGTTTTTCTTCGACCTCAAAGCGGAAGCCGAGGGACTCGAACCCTCAAGCCGCTCTCACGGCCAGCTGTTTTCAAAACAGTGTCCTCATCCAAGCCGGATGGCTTCCGTCGTTAAGTCCAGTTTCAGTCAAGGCGGCTGGATTCGAACCAGCGATCTCGTGTTCCCAAGACACGCGGGATGCCAGGCTTCCCCACGCCCTGATTTTTGAAGACCGTGCAAGTTGCATAAGCGTTGAACGACCGGTCCTTGTGGTTCGTCGCAAGCGGACCGGACGGGAGTCGAACCCGCAATGTTCCAGATTCCAAGTCTGGTGCCTAACCCATAGGCGTGTTTGTATGCTCGGTGCCGTTGGGCACGGTCTTCAAGTGCGCCTGCGGGACTCGAACCCGCTGTTCGCCGGTTGAGGAGCAATTTGGCTCCCTCAAGCTGAGGCGCGATTAGTCTCAGTTTTCAAAGATCACACTCACCATGACGCGTGCATCATGGAAACGAAATAAGCCCGGCATCGCTTGGACACCGGGCTTTGCACAATGAGTGCTTTCCTGTGTCACAAGCACGAACGCTGTTCGCACGAGCATCCGGCGGATGTCGGTCGCACGAGGCCAGAATCAATCGCGAGTGTTGAGCTTTCAGGTTTCATGAGTGAGTTACTCTTGCAAACGCCGCCGCGGAAGTGAGTTTCTGCAATCAGCGTTCGCTCTGTTACGAATTGAGACGCCGTTTGTTCAGAATGGTTCGCAAGAATTTGAAAAGATCTCAGTTGAGGTCCAGCAACAGTGAAGAGCGCGATGTGCCAATCGGCTGGTAAGACTTCCGCAGATAGACTCCCCCGCCCTTGAATTTCTTCGTTGTCGCCCCATAGAAATCCAACACGTCTTGCGGTAGCTCGCCAATCGCTCCGTCCGACAATTCAAAATCGATCAACAACCTGGCGAGCAAGTAATCTTGAAACGACTCCGATGTTGGAAGTCGCAACGGCTGAAGATCAGGGTCTGATAGCACTAAGCTTTGTTGTGCTAACGGAGGAATCTGGGCCACGCAGTGCGCTGCCAGTTTCTCAAAATGCTCGATGCTCTCGGCCGCTAATGGCGTTCTCGAAATCCGACTTAACCTGTTGAAGCCGGATCGCCAGCTATTTTCGCGGAAATCCACGAACTGAAGTTGCGGCACTTCACAAAGGTAGGCCAGGCCAGAAGCGTCATTAATCGCGCACGTGGGAAGCATCAGCTGAATGAGATTGGGATGCCCGGCAAACGCCGCGAGGCCAACTTCGGTAATATTCGTATCCGTCAGGATCGCACGCTCAAGCGACGCGATCTTTGCCAGGTGGCCAATCCCCACATCAGTCGTCCCGGTTCCGCCAAGTCCAATGAGCTCAAGCCGCTTCAAACCGGTCAAATGGGCAAGCCCAGCATCGGTGATCGGCACATCATTCAGCCACAAGACTCCCAGCCTGGCGCAATCACCCAGCGGCTGAATTCCTTCGTCGGTGATATATGACTCATTGAGATTCAGTCGTTGGAGATTCGGCAAAGTTGCAACGTAAGCAAGCTGTCCATCCGGAATGTGACCATGGAGGTCCAGGTTGTGGATGCGCTCATTGCCTTCCAAGAGATCAAGGTGCAATAGTTCAAGCCGAGAAACCGTGAGTTCCTGTCTTGTTGGATCGGACCGGCTCAAGAACTCCGCCAACTTGTCGCTGAGCGATTCGCGCGCGGCTGCGATCGCTGCATCATCGCGCGAGCATTCCACGCCGTCGTTTGTCGTTTCGGCATTGGTTGTCTTGATTGTGGATGCGAGATTTGAATAGCGGCCAATCGAGAATCCCAATGGCGAATAGCTAGTGCCAACTCTAAGCAAATCCAGTTGCTCCAGGGAATTCAGCCACGCACAACTGGCATCCGTCACAGGCGTATCAATCAACCACAGCTTTTGCAGTTTGTGCAGTGCCGTCAGCTCTTGCACACCGTTGTCCGTCAGCGTGGTGTTCGAAAGATTGAGTGCTGTAAGCTGCGGATACTTGTTCAAACTTGCGGCGTGCTCATCGCGCAGCATCGTTGATGAGACGTCCAACATTGCCAACGGAAACTCCGGCCAACTTTCCGCGTCTTCGATCAGCGTATTTGAGACGTTGAGGACTCTCAGCCTGGTCAGCGATTCCCACGATCCGATGATTTCATCGGTGACGTTTTGTCCGGAAACATTGAGCGCTTCCAGCTCCGTCAATTTGCCGAGCTGGAGCAACAGCTTCTCATCCGCAAACTGCCGGACCGGAAGGATATCTTCCGGATGAGTCAAACAATAAGCATTGCCAGTCTGCACTTTCCGCAAGTCAACGGCCGTGACGACGCACGCCTTTTCATGTCCGATGAACAGCGTTAACCACGGCGGAGCCGGCCGGCTCACACAGGCAAAACCTTCGCTGAGAATCTGCTCACGAACCTCGGCTTGCTCCATGTACGGAGTAACGAAGATCCCGTACGCGCCAAACAGCAGCCCAACCAGCGTCACTGCCGCCAGCAAAGAACGCAGGCGAAAGTTGAACAACCCTCGCGGCGTGTCAGATGCGGTTTCCCGCGAACAATCGTCGCTAGTGTTTGTAATGGTGCTTCCGATCCTGCTTTTGGCCTGCCCGATTTTCATTTTCTGTCACCACTATCTGCGAACTACCAATTGTGCATTTCGTGTCGCTGCACTCAGCTTGATTTCTTCCGCAAGATATTGTCGCCCAACTTAGGGAATAGTTGCGCAAGCGCGAACAGCAGTCTGGCTTTGCCGGGCACAACGAGTTCCGGCTTGCGCTTGGCTGCCGCGGCCAGAATCTTTTTTGCGAGCTGGTTGGGGTCGATGGCGTTGAGCTTCGCACCGCCGCCAGGCTTTGCGGCATCAGCCGGCAAGTTGGCGTCCTGGTCCGCGCCGTATGTGCGGGGAGTGTCTCGCGCGATGGGGCCCGGGCATACGAGCAGCACGCTGACGCCGGACTCGGCAAGTTCCAGTCGCAGTTGCTGAGAGTATGCGGCCACGGCGTGTTTGGATGGCGGATAGCCACCTAGGAATCGCGTGCCAACTTTGGAAGCCAGCGAACCGATGTTAACGATGCGGCCGCGCGACTTTTGCAACAGCGGAAGCGCCGCCTGACTGCATCGCACCGTTGAAAGGAAATTCACTTCCATCTGCTGCCGCATGTCTTCCGCGGTTGTCTCCAGCACGGACTTGCGCATGGAAAGCCCCACGTTGTTCACCAAGACATCCAAGCGGCCGAATTCCGTTTCAACAAATTCAAACAGCCCGGCGACACTTTCATCTTGTGTCACATCCGCGGCGTAGAGCTTTGCTTTGCCACCGGCAGCTGTGATCTTCTCGGCAACTGTGCGCAGGACCTCTTCACGCCGCCCAACAAGAATCAATTGAGCGCCTGCCGCGGCGAATTCTTCGGCCAACGCCTGACCAAGTCCGCCCGAGGCACCGGTCACCAGCACGACTTGTTCCGTCCACGTTGCCAAAGCTGAGGCTGTCATGCGGAGACGGGCTTCACGGCAAACGGCATCGTGCAAAGTGTTCGAGTGGCAATTGGGTGGCCGGGGCTGGACTGAGCTACTTAGCGAAGGAAACCCCGGAGCACGATTCGCATTTCAATCAGTCAAGCGCCCGCGTAATGCGGTGGGTCACATCATCCGGCGAGCCGGTTCCTTCAATGTGCCGCAGCAGGTCCAAGTCGGCATAGAAAGGAATGATCGCCGCGGTTTCCGAATGGTATTTCTGCAAACGCGCTCGGCAGGTTTCTTCGTTGTCATCTTCGCGCTGGATGACACGGCCTTTGATGTCTTCCGGCGGCGGGTTGAATTCGATGTGATAGATCTGCCCAGTCTCAGGATCCAACCGGCGGCCAACCACACGATTGACAATCTCTTCGTCCGGCACTTCGATCAACACCACGGCGTCCAAGGAAATCCCGGCGTCTGACAAACTGCGGTGCAGAGCTTCGGCCTGCGGCAACGTGCGCGGAAAGCCATCCAGCATAAACCCGCTGGCACAGTCCGGCTGATTGATCCGTTCCATGATCATGCCGATGGTGATTTCATCCGGCACCAGATCGCCGCGCTCGATGTATTCTTTGGCCGCCATGCCCAATGGCGTTTCGTCCTTGATCGCTTCGCGAAACATATCACCGCTGGAAATATGCGGCATGCCAAAATTCTCGACCAGCCGCGCGGCTTGCGTCCCTTTGCCTGCGCCAGGCGGTCCCACAAGAATGATGCGCATTGTTTGAACGTCCGTATTCGCAGGATTGGGTTCGGTGAGCTGTTTGGGGGACATCGAATTCGTGCTCGCGGTTTGTTGTGATTGCCGCCGGGCATTTGCCATGTTTGGCGACCAGCGGCGGCGCAGTCCATTTCACAAAAGTAGCATACCGATTTGGCCGGTTTTCATCATCGTCCTTTGGGCGTGAATTCCGTGATGATCCATTCAACCGTATAGGGCTGACCTTGGACCAGGCGGCGATAATGCCGCGGGATGCCCGTGCGACTGTCAAAAACGGCGGCGATGGAAACATCGGCCGGATCTTCAACACGAAAGGCTGCCAACGGGGACTCCTTGTTCAGCAGGTCCTTTTCGATGGTTTCAAACTGCCCTGTGATGGTCCAAACGTCCCAAGTCCGCTGAGGCGGCACCACGCCATCTCGCAGCATGCTAACGGGCTTGCCATCTTCGACCTCAATTTCGATTGTGCCTGGCTGGGCTCCCTGAAGGTCAATCGACATGTGGTATGAGTCGATTTCGCTATGCCGCCACAAATATTTGGAAGTCTCCAACCGTTCCGCCGTGACCATGGGGAGCGAATTGCGATTGATCGCAACAATCACAATCACGCCAACAAGAATTGTCACCACCGTTCCCAGCAACGCGCCGGTGACAATCTGACTGCGTTTCATCCG
>CALJLD010000252.1 GCA_937982665.1 uncultured Planctomycetales bacterium | reverse complement strand
ACTGCGCAGCTTCCGTGGGAATTTGCCGTTTCGATCTTTGGCAATTTGGAATTTCGTTACTCCGCAACCGAGCGGGACTGCGCCGCGATTTCGCGCCAGCGCCAACCTCACGGCAACGCGCGAACGCAAACCGCGGCAGGCCTCACCAGCTTGTCGCGGTCGGCGTCATGCGGAAGTCTCACGGCGAAAATCTCACCGCCGAGAACATTATCACGGCTTGCGAATCACAACCGGCCGCTCCCAGTTTCTCGGCGTGGCGCCCACACCCCAGACGGCGATCGTTTCGTCACGATCGATCACCGTGTAAGGCTGTCCCGAGAGAGGGCTGTTGCGGAACGCGGGCGCGGGCTCGCTAAGCGCTCGCGCGAGACCAATCTGCCAGGCCTCGATCCGCGCGCGATCCAGGGCGAACAGCGCTTGTCCCTGCGGGATGCTCGCAATGAGAATCTCCGCCAGAGAAAACTGGCCCACGTTCATGTCCGCTGGGAATTGTTCCGCGTCAGGGAGTTGCAGCGCGATGGCCTTGCGGCGAAACAGCGGCTTGTCGCATTCGTCGATGACTTCTTGCATCGCCTGCAGGTAGCTCACCGCGTCCGCGTCTGCGGCCTCGTTGCGAAAGCGGTAGACTGCTGACTGTGTCTCAGCGTCCATGGCTTGCAACTCGTCAGGAGAAAGCACGCTCTCCAGATCGCCTGCCTGTGCGTACTCGTAGCAGATCAAGCCAAGCGCGCGATCGCTTTGCCAGGCTTCCCGTTCATCAGGCCAGTGAGCAATCGCACGGTCAATGGCGTGCCTGGCCGCAACAAGGACATCGCTGGTCACATTCTCGTGCTGACTGATTTCCTGCATGACCAACAGAGCGTCACTGCGAATATGCACCGCTTGCAGGCGACAACTGATGTGCAACTGCTGGTCAAGGCAAGACGCGATGGCGAACATCGCTTCCACACATTTCACGCCAGCGGTCAAGTCGCCTTCGTCAAGCTTAAGCCTGGCCGAGATGGCTTCCATCCTGGCGATGGCGTGCATCGCATACACAATCGACAAGTCCGCGGTCAGTGCCTGCGTGGGCTCGATCCGCAAATCGCAATCCTTGCCGGCGATGACTTGTCGCGCGGATAGCCGCGAAGAATCGTGCTTCTCCAGGAACCGTAACGCACGTTCCCAATCGACCGTGCTAAAGGTCAGCGACTCTTGCGGAAAGAACGCGATCGTTTCATCAAACAAAGGCTTTCTCGCATCGACGGGAATCAGCGCTTCCAGAGAAGGACCACAGTTGGCCTCGCGCGGGATGGGCTGCCGGCGCAGATCTTCTGGCAGCGCTCTCGCGGCGGACAACTCGTCAAGCATGCCGGTCAGGTCGGCATTCTTAGACATCTTGAGACGTGGCAGATAGCCGGCCGATTGCGTGATCTCTTGTATCGGCTCCGGAGCTTCTTGCGAGCAACCGCTAGCCGCGAGCAATGTCACAAGGACAAGCGTAACCACAGGCAAGCGCCCGCAGAGTCGATGATGCTGCTTGCGTTGTTGTTTGTTGCTGGGCATAACTTTCCGCCTTGGCAATGCCGCTGTGTGGCAACCCTGCGGTAGGCCAGAGTTGTTGCGTCGATCCTTGAGGCGGATGCTATTTGCACAAGCGCTGTGCGCATAGACCACTCAGGCAGAGACAGCTTCAGCCTGGCAGCCTCGCGCAGAGAGATGGCAACGGTGCCGCGCATTGCTCGCAATGGCAGCAATGCCGCAACATGATGGCTAGCGTCCCACTCGCATCGGCTTGCGACGGCGGGTTGACGTCGACGAAGTACGTCTGCTGCCGTTTGAGGTGGCTTCCGCCTCGCCAAACTCAATCATCTCCGCGAGTCCCGCCTCAACCAACTCATGAGCCGAGACATAACGTCCCGGCCGCATCCACTGCTCGATTTTCTTCACGGAGATTCCCAGCAATTCGGCCAACAGACGATCCATATCGCCTTCAAGCTGGCCGAAATGGCGAGCCCACTCGACGGCTTCCGTCATCAAGACTTGCTCATCGCTTTGCCACTTCATGGGATGAAACAGCAAGAAGCAAAACGGCGTGACCAGCCGCTGCGTGCATGCCGCAAAAGGCCACAACGCTGCGGACGAGCATTCGCCGGTAACAACCGCGGTCACCTGCAGCTCGCGCAGCATGATCAGCGACATCAGTGAAAGTCCCGAGTACGGACTGCCGCCAGGCGAGTTGAAATAGATCGTGCATTCGCCGCCTGGCGGAACTTCCAGAAGCTTCTCGGTGATTTGCGATTCGTTATCGGTTAGCTCGCCGACGATTGCCAACTCGACATGTTCGTCGGCGGTTTTCTCTCGACTCATCTGACATCCTTTTCGTCGTTAGTCAGCATGCAACGCCCAAGATGCAAAGGGCAACGCGGCGATGCAGGAATGCTGTGGATGCTCCCTGGCACACATTCGCGAACACCATTTTCTGGCCCAACGGCAATTCGCTTAACCGCACGTATACAACCAATGCGAGGCAGACTCAAGCGTTCCCGCAAATCAGCGTATCGCATTTTTGTTTTGCTGCTTGACGCGAGCTGATTTGGGCGATAACGCTTCCGGGCGGTTTATGTCGCGCAAAAAACTCATACTGCGTCGCTACCGCTGCTATCAGTTACGGCGAGATTCCCCTTGCCGCAAGCAGGCAAATCCAAAGAATGCCCGGCTTGTCTTTATTGACGGAACGGGTTATTTACGAAACGAACCACACGAACGGGACAGCGTCCCAACATATCGATAGAACTCATGCTCTTCTCGCAGCCAACACTTCGCGTGCTGACGCGCGTCTTGCACAAGTTTCGTGGCACGCGAAACCTGGCCGAGTCGATTCGCGCGCGGTTTGCTGCGAAGTCCGCCGAGTCGGTTGTCATCGAAGATTTTGACCGCCAGTCAAAATTCCGCGTGAACCTGGCGGACCACATCGGCAGCCACATCTATTGGTACGGCGGATACAACCTGGACATCGCGCAAGTGCTCAACCGCGTTCTCTCGCCGGGGATGGTTGTGCTGGATGTTGGCGCGAATGTCGGCGAGATCTCGCTCGTGGCAGGCAATCGCGTAGCGCCAACGGGTCAAGTCGTTGCGTTCGAGCCGTTCTCGGTAATGCGTGATGAATTGCAGAAGAACCTGAATCTCAATCCGGATGTTCCCGTGGAAGTTGTTCCACTGGGACTTTCTGACTCGCAGCGGACCGCCAAGGTCTTCAGCAACGAAGTCTCTGATGACGCCGGCGCCGTCAATCACGGGTTGGCTTCGCTCTACCCGCAGGTCTCCGGCACAAAGCGTCCCATCGAGACGATTGACTTGACGACGCTCGACGCTTGGGCAGAGCAGACGCAGCCAGAGCGAATCGATCTCATCAAGGTTGATGTCGAAGGCGAGGAGCTTTCTGTCCTCAAAGGGGGCGAAGAGACTCTGCGGAAGTATCGCCCGAAGTTGATCGTCGAGGTGCAGCGCGACACGTGCGAGGCCGCCGGCTATTCCAGTGCCGACATTCTCACATTCTTGCAAGCGCTTAAGTACAAGTTCTATCGCATCCGTCGCCGCGGACGTTTACGCCGAATTGACGTGGACGACCTATCGCGCTTCCAGAATGTTTATTGCGTGGCTAATTAGCATCCTGTCGGGTGCCACGGGTAACTTG
>CALJLD010000251.1 GCA_937982665.1 uncultured Planctomycetales bacterium | reverse complement strand
ACCGGCAAGCAAATCACCAGCCCCGCCAGCGGGCCAGCGATGCCGATATCGAAGAGTTGTTTGCGGTTTGCGGTGGAGCCTTGCATGGCGATGACCGCGCCCATGGTCCCAATCGGCGTGATCGGCAGCGGAAGAAACAGCGGCAACGTTGCATGAATACGGTAGCGGACCGTCATCACAAAGTGCCCCATCTCATGCGCAAAGAGCGTCGCCATCACGCAGCCCATGTAGACAATTCCGTCTTGCCACCAACCGGGCCGCAGAGCGAGTCGAATCGCCTGTTCGCCATACAGGATCGCCATCGAGGCTTCGCGCGTGGCGCCGGCCCAAAACGTTGATGCGCACGTCAACGCAAACATGATCGTTGCGAAAAGATAGCGACGTCGGGGAGGCCAGGCAGGCGCCGCAGGCATTTTCGGTGCGGGGTGTATCACCGGAAGCGGCATATATCCCCATACGGTCATGCCGGGGATCTGCAACGGCACGTAGGGAGACGCGGACCGCGGTGAGTGCTGATCGTGCGAAGTGTGAGGAGATTGAGAACTCATTTGAAAGCAAAAGACGCCAAGAAAACACACAGAAAACCGTGCCCTGCTATTTCAACATACCGCAGCCTTTGCGCATACGCCTGAAGTTCGGCTGTCGGCTTCGCATTGCGCGGTTTGGCGGGAATTGGGATGTGGAACCGGCAACTTCGTCAAAATCATGGACTGTCGCCGCAAACCAAATAAAATGGCAACTCGTCTGGCGCGCCGGATCCGCGCGCATTCACCGCCGCTCATTTCCCCCTCCAAGTCGGGCACTCGATTCAGAAAAAGGGATGCATCAAATGCAAAGTGTTCACAGCTTTCTGCGGACCCTGACTGCCGGGCTGGTGCTGGCAGCGGGCGTCTTGGGCATCTTCGCTGCGCCGGCGGTGGCGCAAGTGGAGTTGACGAAAGAGTCGTACGTTGAGCCGCCATCGCCGATTCTGGAATCGGTCACGGCTCCGTGGCACACCAATCGGACGTTGCGAAACTTGAATCCGGATGGAGTGCGCTTCCTCTTACCCAAGAGCGATGGCATGTCCTCGCTGGAAGCGCTGGCCAATCCTCACTTGCGATTGGCTGAAAGCGACTACGAACACGAAGCGCTCCGCTCGCGGCGGCTGTACACCCGTAGTGACGCCGGCATTGACATCTTTAATGCGGAAACTGGCGAAACCAAGAGTATCTCTGTTCCGGCCGGCGCGCGAGTGAGCAACGCCACCTGGTCGCCTGACGGAACGCAGGTTGCTTTCTTTGCTCACTTCCTGGAAGCGACACATATCTATCTGGCCTATGCGGACAGTGGCGAAGCTCGACAAGTCACGCCGCGACCGGTTGTGGCGACACACGTCACCAGCTACGAGTGGACCGCCGACGGCAAGCACATCATCACGGTGATTTCTCCCGAGTCCGAACAAATCAGCATGCCGGTAGCCAGCGCTGTGGCGACGGAACCGGTTGTCCGCACAACTCGCGAAGGCGCAACCCCATCGCGGACGTATCGCTACCTGCTGCAGTCACCCTATGAGATGGAATTGCTGGAGTACCTTTCCACCGGCCAGCTCGCGCTGATTGATATCGATAGCGGCAACGTCAAGAACATTGGCGAGCCGGAGATGATCCGCGGATTGGACGCTGACCCGTCCGGTACGTTCTTCCGCGTGACAATGATGAAAAAGCCGTTCTCGTACTTCGTGCCGATGAACAACTTTGGCTCCAAGGAAGTCTTGGTCAACGCTGAAGGCGAAGTCCTGCACACCTTTAGCGACCGTGACCTGCGAGAAGGTGGCGGTGGTGGTGGCCGAGGTGGTCGCGGAGGCAATGCCAACAATGATGATGACGATGAAGACCGCGAGCCGCCCAAGCGAGACATCCGCTGGCGACCGGGCGTAGAAGGCATGTCTTTCTTGCAAGCTGTTCCGCGCGAAAACGACGAAGATGAAGCTGACGATCAAGATGACGATGACCAAGGTGATGCCAACAACCAAGGTGGTCGTCGCGGACGCGGAGCGTTCCAAGGTCGCCGCGGACGGGGTGGCCAAGCGCCAGCCAACGTCCAGCCTGGTCAACGCCAAGGTCGCGGACAGCGCCAGGGCCGCGGTCAAGGACGAGGAGCACAAGGACGTGGAGCACAAGGGCAGGACCAAGGCGAAGGTGAAGGCAATCAACAACAGCAAGGTCCTGATCGCGTGATGTTGTGGAAAGCCCCCTTTGGCGATGAAGACGTGGAAGTGGTCTTCGAAAGCCCACGGCCCATCCGCTCCGTGCAATATTCGCAAGATGGCCGCTGGATGTTCTTGACTCGGGCAGCCGGTCGCAACCAGCAAACAATCCACGCCGTGGATCTTCAAGACGACAACAAGGAATACCAGGTCTTCCGCGGCCGGGGTGGCGGAGGCGGAGCTGCCGGAGGCCGAGGACGTGGCCGAGGCCGGTTTGGTTTTGATCCCAACGCTTCCGCGATGGACTGGTACGCTTGGGATGAACTCGCCGATGAGACCTGGGCTCGCGCCGGCGATGACTCGCTCTATGAGCAAGATGCTCAAGATCAACAAGGTGATCAGCAGCAGGGTGATGATCAACAGGACGACAAGCAGGACGGCAACCAACAGGACGATCAACAAGGAGGCGATGCTCAAGACGACGCTCAAGGCGATTCCGCTCAGGACGCCGCAGCGGACGATCAGGATGATCAAGATGATGACCAGGACGCCGATGATGACGACAACGACCGCAATCGCGGCGTCACCCAAGGGACGCTTATGACCGAAACGTCAGCGGATGGGGAGCGGGTCGTCCGCGTCTCGCCCAACGGTGACATCTACTTCAACAGAACCGAGTCATCAGCAGATGATGAAGAGGAAGAAGATCAGCCCGATGACGGCGAGCAAGAAGGTGAAGAAGAGCCGCCGACGCGTTCAATCGTGATCGAAAAGCTCAACATCATCTCTGGCGAAGTTGAGCAGATCTTTGCTTCGGAACCGATGAGCGACATGACCGTTTCGTTCGTCGATGCGGGCGGAAGCTCTGAGATGGATCACTTCTATACGTCGCGGCAAAACACAAACACGCCGCCGAACTTCTACATGTACGTCAAAGGCAAGGAAGACGCTACCAAGCTTACGGACAACAAGAACTTCACGCCTTGGTTCCAAAAACTCGAAACCGAGCGTTTCCAGGTTACACGCGTGGATGGCTTCAAATTCTGGGTCACCGTGACCAAAAACCCGGACCACGGTGAAAAACTGCCGGCCATGTTCTGGTTCTATCCTCGTGAGTACACCGACCAGGCAGCGTATGACCGCTCCGCAGGTGGCGGGCGTGGCGGTCGCGGAGGACCAGGCGGCGGAGCCGGACGCTTCCGGCAGCCGTCTTCGCGTTCCATGGCTCACCTCACGCAAGTGGGCTATGTGGTGGTGGAGCCGGACATGCCCATCGTTGGTCCGGAAGGACGTATGAATGACAACTTCGTGCAAGACCTGCGAAACGGCCTGTGGGCAGTGATCGATGAACTCGATAAGCGGCGAATCATCGACCGTGACCGTTTGGGAATCGGCGGACATAGCTATGGCGCTTTTGGCACGGCCAACGCGCTGGCGCATACGCCGTTCTTCAAAGCAGGAATTGCCGGTGACGGTAACTACAACCGCACGCTGACGCCCATGGCGTTCCAATCGGAACGTCGTTACTTCTGGGACGCTCGCGAAGTCTACACCAGCATGTCGCCCTTCTTCTGGGCGAACCAAATTAACGGGGCCTTGCTGATGTATCACGGTGCGGAGGATGCCAACGTGGGCACCCATCCCATCCATTCCGAGCGGATGTTCCACGTGCTGGACGGGCTGGGTAAGACGGCCGCCATGTACATGTATCCGTATGAGGATCATGGACCAATCGCCAAAGAGACCACGCTTGATCTCTGGGCGCGTTGGGTTGGTTGGCTGGACACGTATGTGAAGAACCCAGCATCGCCAGCGGCGGAAGAAGAAGCAGAAAGCGAAGAAGGCGTGGCGGAAGATCGTTAGCCCCTTCGCAACGTGACTCGCACTGAGTCGCTCGATATCGAATCACCCGCGGTCCGGCATTCGGGCCGCGGGTTTTGTTTTATGCCCTCAGCACCCTTCCAGTCGCCAATGCCGATTATTCCGAATGCTCAGGCGAACCCACCGTTTGTCAGCTTTCAATAACGCAGCCGGTGCGGTTCTACGTTGAATGCCCAAAGCACTCCAATCACCATGAACTCTCCAAGGAATGGAAGGGGACACGAGGCGCTTAGTATCGCCACACACTTCGCCGGAGTTGCTGCGTGAACAAAGAACAAATCCCGCATGTGGTTAACATCTCTCGTCTGGAACGCATCCAGCGGATCTCCTTTGGAGTAGCAATTCTGTTGGGCGGGTTTGGCGGCGCACTGATTGGTCGCATGCTTGACCACACTTCCGCCAACGGTAATTTCATCTCGCGAATCATCGAGCCTGTCTTCGGGCAAAACCCGGACATGACGATGGCGGTTTGCGCATATCTGGGCATCACCGCCGGTGTGATCCTCGCGATGCTGTTCAACCGCGCTTTGCAGATGCGCGCCATGCGAACAATATCGAAAGCAGCGGACGCCGCGCTGTTGGCGAGGCTCAAAGATCAAGCCTGAAATGAGCGCTGCTACGGCAGGCTCTTTCGCAAGACGGCCGCGTACTTCTGCTTAATGGCCGGTGTCTCGTCCAGGCCAAAGTGCCGCATCAACCAGTACGCGTATAGATAATCCGTCCCGCAATTTGTCCGCCCGTTGATCGGACCGGTGGGTCGAAACGCCTCGTCGGAGGGTTCCTTCCAATAGAAGTCGCTGCCGCGGCGAGCATCGACGCCGGTCGCTTGACGCGTCTTGTACGTTTCGCCTGGACGATGAAACCGATCCAGCGGAAACCGGCGAAGCTGTTCCACGCCACTATCCAACAAGCCGGCGACTTGCCGCCTGGTTTGGTCCGGGCGTTGCGGAGACATTGCCGCAAACATCTGCTCATCCGCTAACAGCCCTGCGTACATGAAATTGCAAAGGCTGTTTGCATCGCGCTCAAGCGCCTGCATTCCCCAATACAACGTTTGTCCCAGGCGATAGACAAAGGTCTCGTCAATGCCACGGCCATCGCACGTCGCCTGATAGCGCTCCAGCAGCAAGCCTGTGAACGCTGCGCTGATCGCATGGTTGCGGTCGTTCATGCCTTTGACAAGCGGGCTGGCTGCAACCCGCTGTGGTTGAATCAACGACTTCCACGGCTGCTCAAAATAGACGTGATGCTTTTCACGCAGCCGATGATACTGATGCGCAATGCGTTCTCGCAGCGCGGCGTCGTGCCAGACAAAAACCTGGCCCAGGAAAACAATCTGAAACGCAACTTGTGCGTTGAACGGCACGCCCACTCCCGCAATAAGCGGGGTCAGGTCACCATACTTCGTGCGTTTGCCGTCAGCGCCGGTGATGTGGTATTCGTGGTCGACCAGGTGAATAACAAACTCCGCGAGCCGAATCTTGAGCAACCGTTGGGTTTCCGGCGGCAGGTCCGGTTCCGCGTACATCATCACGGCGGCTAAGCCGGCGGCAATCTGGTTGAACGTTCCTTTCGCGGGATCGGCAAGGTAGAAGTAGCGCGTGCCGTCCGCGGCGTCATAGGGCGATTGCCCCGCCTGCACCAGGCCATCGGCACGAACAACATTGCGGGCGGGCAAGCCTGGCTTGCCGGTCACCTCGAAGAAGAAGCTCATCCCCCACACCAGCTGATTGATCCGCTGCAACGTCTCCGCGTCGCGCGTCACGGCATACTTGTGCGAAAGCGCAGCCAACAGCGCGCCATTCCACGTCGAAGAGTCCGATCCCGGCACGGTGCGGGGTCGTTCGCCGCGATTTGCCGGCAAGTCCGCCGCGTGATGAACTTGATTCCACGGCGTAAAGTGGTATCGCCAAAGTTGCCATTCGTAGTAAGCGGCTTTGGCGTCAAGCGGCAGGTCGCGGTGATTTGCGGCGTGGCCTGCCAAAACTTGTCGTTGGACTTGCTGCAATCCGGCCACCGTGTGATCGTCGCTGGGTAAAGAAACCGGGACGCCGGCAACTTCCACCGGCTGATCGCCGACATTGGTTGGAGCGTCCTGACGAGTATTCGCATCGGCCGCCATGCCCCCGCACGCCGTGAACGCGGCCGCGCCGAGGAATCGCGCAGCACCCCCAAGAAAAGCGCGACGGTCAACCGCGGAGCAATCCGCCAGGGAAATTGCGAGCGTATTCAGATGATCCTCTTGCATGGCAGGGGAATCTTAGGCGCATTTCCCCGCCTGGGCGATGCTAGAAACGCCGATCAATGCGTACCAGCAAGACAGCAATGCATGCGGCCGTGCCAGAATTACTGTCAAGTGAGGAAAGCTGTAAGCGTTTTGGTGTTTCATCTGATTCTTCTCGGCGAATGAAGTCGATGCTCCAAATAGCGGTTCACCGTGCCGCGACCCAGGAATCAACACTTGCCGGAGAAAGTCGCCATGCGTTTGCCAATTGGAGGACTTGTTTGTGCCCTGCTGCTGACGTGCAGCACAACCGCATCTGCACAAGGACCGAACGACGGTGGTTTGCCGCCGTTGCGTCGACCAGTCATGGAAGCGGGCTATCTGAATGAGAATCCCGCGTATGGCGACTTGATCAACACTCAACCAAACACGGCCGCCAGTTTTTGGCAGGACGAAGCTCCGCCGGTGCCCAATCCCATCGACGATCTGAATCTCTACGATCCTTCGGCGGTTGTGCCGTACGTCCACCCCGTTAGCGAAATGCCCTACGGCTATCCGCAGGGCCGCTACTTGGGTCATCTGGGCGATGGTTATTACCCTTACGCTCCCGTGGCGTACAACGCTTGTTGCGCTTACGAATCCGCCTGCGGCGATCCCACCGAGTACAAGCTAAAGGTTTGGACCTTCTGCGACATCGGTCACGAATTGTGGAACGAGATCCTCTTTGGCGTCATCGATCCTACTTGCCGGTTTGATCCGGATTGCTCACAAGGGCCACCAACCTGTTGCCGCAAGCACGGGATTGGTTTGCTGGACTTGTTCCCGGAACACAAGCAACGGGTCTTGGCTCGCCGAGCCCGCGCATGCGGTTGTGCGACAACCCATGACTATTACCCCGGCGCGAATCCGCCGCCATGCAACAGTTGTCAACAGACGATTGGCTATTCCGCCGCGGATCGATACGCGCACCGCAGCACATATGAAACAGCCCCACAGATCACGCGGATCGGCGGCGAGAATGACCAGGTGCGGACGGCGCGACAAGTGCAGACGATCCCAACACGGCTGCCCGTCCGCTAACAGTTGACAATTCAACTTGCCACAAGGCCACCGCCGGCAAGGCCCAAAGGTTGCATCAGCGCAACCGCATTCCACATTGACGTGGTTGAAGGCCTGCGGCTGGACTGATAGGCACACCAAATCAAAATGCCAAAATCTTCGCTCAGCCCTGCCCGCCGTGAACTGCTGTTGCAGATGGTGGAAGAGGCGTGGCGGATGCCCAATTGGAACGAGACCAGCCTGCAGTCATCGCTGCGGCGAGTTCCCGTTGAGATGGCGGCGTGGCGACCGCAGCATGCCAAACGGTCAATCGCCGATATCGTAGTCCACTGTGCGTATTGGAAGTACGCGTTGTGGCGACGATTGACCGATGCGCCCCGCGGCGGCTTTCCCCTAAAAGGCAGCAACTGGTTCAAGCTGCCGACTTCGCTGACAGAATCGCATTGGCGCGAGTTCCGTGAACTGCTGGAAGAACGTCACGAAGCACTCGCGGCGGCAATCCGTTCGGCCAAACCCAAAGAACCAGCCAAGCCGGATCCCAAGGATAAGTGGACGATCACGCAGAAGATCTACTGGCTGGCCATTCACGATGGCTATCACACCGGCCAGATCAACATGCTCAAGGCAATGTACCGACGGGCGCACAGGTGAAGGTGACGTTTGCTTCAATGCGGCATCGCCAGCAGTTCATCTAACTCCGCCTGACTTGCCTGAACATCTCCGGAGAGGATCGCTTGAGCATGCGATTCCAGCATCGCGACAACCTCAGGGCAGCGGTCCGCCACGTTGTTCATCTCCCAGCGATCATCCGGCTTGGCGAAGAGCAACTTGTTCGTCTCACCTTGATGCTGATGACAAATCAGTTGCCAGGCCGCTGAACGAATCGCGTAGCTTTGCAAGTCTGCCGGCGAAACCGCAAAGGCCAGGCTGCGGCCTTCGCCAAAGGGCTGTTGAAAAGCGCTCGACAAATCCACACCATCACCACTGCCTGACGATTCTCTCAAGTCCGGCAGGTTCAGCCGTTGCGCAAGACTCGGCAGGAAATCGGCAGGTTGGAATAGCCTGTGCTCGTGAACAGCAGTGAGGTTCGCGTCATCCTGTGCTGGCGTGTGACGAAGCAGAAACGGAATGTGCAGATACTCTTCGTGCAAAGAGCCGACGCCGTTGGGATAGCCGATCCCCCCGTGTTGCCCCAGGCCAAATCCACGCGGCGCGGTGAGCGCAAAGGTCGTTTGGTCCCAGATGCCGGACTCTCGCAAGAACTCGATGAACGTCCCCAGCATCCCGTCCAGCAGGGCGACTTGCCCCGCGTAGGCTCGTCGTAAGCCCAAGAGTTCGTCGGGGTCGGGAGCATCGCTGGCGGGAAACTCGTTATGCGGCGCGGCGGCGAGTTCCGGCGGCGGTGGATCGTCCTCGTCGCGGTAGCGATTGCGGTATTCTAGCGGCGCGTCCCAGACATTCGCCAAAGAACTGGTGTGCAGCCAGGCGAGCGCTGCAACGTCCACGGACTCTTGCGCGAACGTGTGAATGATCTCCGCTGCATTGGCGAAGAAACTCGCCAGGTGTGTCTGGTGGGCGTCGCTCGCCGGAGAAGGTTCGCCTGGCATTTCCATGGCGACCTGTTCCCCGAAGGCAGCGGATTCCGGGAACTCGAGGATCTTCTGGTCGTCGGTCAGCAGTAAGGATTGCCCACCAGTGCCTTCGATCAAGGCCGCGAGACTGCCAGAACCAGACTCAGGAGTTTGGTTTACGCGCGAAGCTGCCGAAGTTCCCGACCAGAAGGACCGCAACGCTTCCAGCGAAGGCGTGTCGCTGATCGCGAAATCCCACAACTGCCCTTCCGCGGCAAGGCTGTCCATCGCCGGCGTGCCAATCCAATCGTTGCCGTAGCAACCCAGCGCGCCGGCGGAAAGACCATCAATAGATAGAACAAGCAGCATCAAGAACAAGCCGCCAAAGAAATTACGAGAGAACGATCGTCGAGCGCGTGAGCGAAAGATCGCTGTGTCTATTCTATCTCGTACACAATCCGGCCATGCCGCTGCGCGCGAGAAATCCGGTCCGTGGAGTACATTCCGGCCAGGACAAATTCCACACAGCTTGCCCTGACGGCTTCATCGTCGGCCGCGTTGACTTCAAAGGCTTTGTCCCAAGCCGGCGGAACGCGCTCCAACCGCTTGGCATATTCGCTGGAAGGGAGCATGTCGCCCACTTCGATGCGCACGCCTTTGCCGAAGATTTCCGCGATCTCCGCCAGTCCGTGCTGCTCCACATATTCACTGAACACCGTTTGGATGGCCTCGGCGATCACAGCATCCAACACCTGGCGCTCGGTCATTTGATGGCTGCCCATCATGTCCAGTTCAAGCTTGCCCAGCGATGACGAATACAAGTGGCCCAGGTCGCTGATGCGGGGGACCGCAGGCTTTTCGCCCAACACGGCGGCGCGCTGTCGGGCGCTGGCCACCATCGTGCGAAAGTTCGCCAGGCTCAACCGGGCGCTCACGCCGGAATCCTGATCGATGTACTTGGAGCACCGCGCGGCGTTGGAAATCTCCTCGATGATCTGTCGCATGAAGTACGGCACAACCACCGGGAACTCGCCATCAAGGCATTCTCCCGCTTCCTGTTGAGTGATTTCAATCGCCAGGTCGCGTTCGCGCGGATAATGAGTATGAATGACCGAACCGATGCGATCCTTGAGTTGTGGAATCACCTTGCCGCTGCGGTTGTAGGTTGCCGGGTTGGCGGAGAACAGGATCATCACGTCGATATCAAACTGAATGGGATAGCCGCGAATCTGCACATCGCGTTCTTCCAGAATGTTGAACAAACCCACCTGCACCAGTTCATCCAGTTCAGGCAACTCGTTCATGGCAAAGATGCCACGATGCATCCGCGGAATCAGGCCGAAGTGCAGAGCCTCTTCCGCGGACAGGCTCGCTCCGCCTGCGAGCTTGGCGGGATCGATCTCCCCGATAATGTCGGCAAACTTGGTGCCGGGAGCCAGGCGTTCCGCATAGCGGTCTTCTCTGGACCACCAGGCGATGGGGACCTCATCCTCCTCGCGCGATGCGATGAATTCCTTGCCGGCTCGGGAAATCGGCCGATAGGGATCTTCATGCACGGGAGCTTCTGGCAAGTCCAGATACGGAATCGCTTCGTCCAAGAAGCGCACCAGCGAGCGCATCAACCGGCTCTTCGCCTGCCCCTTCTCTCCCAGGAAGAGCATATCGTGTCCGGAGAGCAGCGCGATGTTGATCTCGGGGATGACGGTTTCGTCATAGCCGATGATGCCGGGAAACAACTGCTCGTCTTCGGCCAGGGCGCGGAGGAAGTTGTCGTGGATTTCCTGCTTGACCGATTTTGACTCCCAGCCGCTTTGACGCAGTTCATAGAGCGTCGCCGGCCGGGTTTGTGTGGCTGTGTTCATGCGTGCGCAAATTCAGCGAAGGGGCCCCAAAGTTCTTCGCTGGATTATAGCGCCGCAATGTTGTGAGCCAAGCGCGCGCCGGCGATTGGGCAAGTTCGTTCTAGCTGAATTGCTCGCCGTAGCGGCGGAGAGTGGAAAATGATGCCATGCCAAATGCTAGGAAGAACACCATTATCGCAGCGTTGACGAGTAAACCCAGAAAGTCAATCGCCGCACCGTCAACCACGGCACCAAAAACGCCTAGACCAATCAATAAGAGAAGCAGCATGCCCTCGATCGCGGAGCATACAGCGTAGATCAACACGATGATACGCCCCCATCTCTTTCGAACGAATAGGCCAATCGCACCGACAAGACATCCAACACCATATACGATTCCGATAATCCCTATGAACATCAGCACGCCAGCGACCGCATTGATGACATTCATGGCCATCTGCGGGTCCCCACCCTGGTCTGGCAGTTGGGGATCTTGAAACTGCGCATCCGCAAAAGTCTCTTCAGCTAATCCGACTACCATGCTCCCAGCAAACGCGAATAGGGAGCAGCATCCAATATGCAACAGGGCGTATAATATCGCCGTGATTCCGACGCCAATGATTGCGCCGCTCCCTTCCGAACCGCCTCCGCCGGATCCGCCCTTTCCGGTACTGTATTGCGCGTAGCCCGGCCGACCGGTGTTTTGTACCCGGCCACTGGGATCATAGGGAACTTCACTCATTAATTCACCTAACCTGAGGCACTGCCAAGAATTGACGCGACGGCGAAGGGAATTCTTAGAATGACTCGATGATGGCCATTTCGCAAGGGTTCAGGCGGGAGTTCGTGACTTCGTTTCGCAGTTCCCAGCTTGCCATTCAGCGATGTATTTCACTTCGCACGAAATCCGAGTTTCTTGCAATCACCGGGCAATTTGCTTGACGCCAAACCTCCGGCGTTTTCGGCGATTGCGTGTGGGGGTCGCCTTGACCTCAACCCCGTTTGATTTCTATACTTCCGTCAAGTGCCGGTTCCCGTGCGCGCAGCTCTTCACGCCCCCTTTCCTGGGCGTTTGTGCCAAGCATGTGCCGTGCGGAAGGTGCCATTTGTTAATTTCTCGTTGCCCGACTTGATTCGCGCTCCGCGCCGAGGCTCACGATGAAGGCTGACCGTCGTCACCAGCTTCAAGACAACGAACTTGCCAAGTGGGCTGCCCCCAAGGTTGAGGCCGTCAAACCATATGGCCTGTTGATCCTGGGGATCATCGTCGCGGTGGTTGCCATCGTTGTCACCATTGTCTTGATCCAGAACTCTTACGCTGCCGAGCAAGAAGAGCAGTGGGCCAAGGTGATGCGGCTGACCTCCAATGAGTACTTTGTGCAGCAGGCTCAAAAGCGCGAACGTGATAAGGGGACTCAGCTCGACGCCCTCGAGTACGAAACGATCAACGATGAGATCGAGAACGAACTCAAGAACGTCATCGCCGAGGATGATACGACGCTGGCCGCCCTGCGCGGTAAGTTGTTTCTCGCGGACCGTGCCCGGACGCGCGGCATCAACGCCATCTTCAATGACCGCGTTGCGGCACCCGGAGAATTGACGGACGCAATCGAACTCTATGAAGAGATTGCAGCGTCCGCCGAAGAAAACACCGTGCGTTCCCGCGCTGAATTCTATTTGGCGGATACTCTTGTGGCTCGCTCCGGCCTGGGCGATCTGAGCGACCTTCAACGAGCCAAGGGAATCTATGAGAACCTTTCGTCGCAAGGAATGTTTGCCCAGGCGGCTGCAGAGCAACTCGCCATTCTCAACAGGACTTCGTTCGACGACGGGGACGGTGAGGAGGAGTACTTCGCCTGGTTCCATAACGAACTTGAACGCTTGGAGAACTCGTCCGGTTCGACAAATACAGGAGCGGGAGATTCCTCCGGAATCAACACGTCAACCGGCGCGCCAACCACTTCCGGAACCACAGGTCTTGGTGGCATCACCGACACGTTTGACCAGTCCACTGGCGGTACCACCGGACCGGTTGTTGATCCACCCAACGGTGGAAAGTAGCGTGAGAGATAACGTGTTGGAAGCTAACGTTGTGCTCGAAGGTTGATACCCGCCAGCCGCGCTTCTTCTCGGGTCAACTTGCGCGATGAATGTTGGCGACTCGGAGACATTCACGGTCTTGCCGGAGGAAACCGGCCAGCGATTGGACCGCTTTCTTGCGCTGCACCTGCCGGAGTACAGCCGAACCTTGCTGCGCAAAGCGATCGGCGCCGGCGCCGGCCGCATCAACGGTCGCGGTGCGAAGCCGGCCACCATCGTTAATGCAGGCGATACCGTCACTTTCGTGTTGCCGGAAATGCCGCGGACCGGTCCCGTGCCAGAGGCTATCCCGCTGGATATCCTCTATGAGGATGACCACCTGATTGCGGTGAACAAGCCCGCTGGCATGGTGGTTCACCCGGCGCGAGGCCACTGGTCCGGCACGTTGGCATCCGCCGTTGCTCATCACTGTGAGCAACTCAGTTCGATCGGCGGCCCGACACGGCCTGGCATCGTTCATCGCCTCGACCGTGACACAACAGGCGTCATCGTCATCGCCAAGACCGATGCCATTCACGGCAAACTGGCCGAGCAATTCTCCTCGCGGACCGTCAAGAAGGAATACCTGGCGCTTGTCAGCGGTGTGCCAAAGCTGGATTCGGACCACATTGACCTGCCGATCGCACCGCATCGTTCGCACCGCGAAAAGATGGCGATTGCCAAACCGGAGCAGAGTAGCGCACGCACAGCGCGAACGTTCTATCAGGTCGAAGAAAAGCTGTCCGACGGTCGTTTCTCTTTGCTCCGCGCCAAGCCCGTCACGGGTCGCACACACCAAATCCGTGTGCATTTCAAAGCCATCGGTCATCCCGTGCTTTGCGATAAGCTGTATGGCGGCCGCTCGGAACTCATGCTCTCGGAAGTTCGCTTGCTTCGCCCGGGCGAAGAAGACAGCGTTCTGCTGGCTCATCAAGCGCTGCACGCCGCAAAGCTGACACTGCAACATCCGCTCAGCGGAGAACAGCTCGCCTTGGAAGCCCCGTTGCCGGATGACTTCGCGGAGGTGCTGGCGGTCTTGCGGGCGAACGCGTAGTCAACTCCCTTCCGCATTTGGCAATGTCTGCGAAAGGTGTGGTACTCGTTCTTTCAGGATAGCGCGAGCCGGTTCCACATACGGGTCCAGAATCTTCAATTGGATCGGCTCTGTCCCCCCTCGGATGTCTAAGAACAAATGGCCGTATCCGTCACCCAAAGAAGCGGTCAACTGAAAGCTTTTGATCCGCCGCCAAAGGATCCCAGACAGCGGCGTCAACTTTCCATAACCGTTCACGGCCACAATCGCTCGCTCGTAGAATTCCAAATCGGGCGCCTTGATGACGATTCGCATCAAGTGAAATCCCGCTATGAAAGAACTGCCGAAGCTAACCAGCAGCATGAAGCCGCCAAAGCAAATGACGCCGTCCAACTGCACCGTGGGGAGAGACATCGCCAGCGGGAGCGCAAACAAGGTGGCCAACGCATAGTACACGACGAAGCTGACAAAGCCGGAAACACCATGCGGGTCGCTGGCCGGATCATTCACAACCAACAACCGTTTGCCGATCTGCCGCGCGATGCGATTCCGCCACAACAAGGCTATCGCCACATAGATACCGGCAAACATTGCACAGACAAGCGCCGCAACAAACACAGCGGCTTGGGCTTGTGGCTGCAAATCTCGCGTCGCAAGCGAGATCACCAAGAACACCACCGAGAAAAACGCCGTGACAATCAGCATTCCACGAATGCTGAACGACGTTGGCACATGCGTTTCATCGGGGGTGTGATTCGTGTCGCTGGCGGCCATGCCCTTGTTCTACCCGCAAACAGGGCCGCGATGCGAGTTGAGACGGCAATCGTTCTCCGTCAGCGATCCGTCCACTATCCATCACGAAGCCAGTGCACGCCTTCCTTGGTCTTGTCGTCCAACCAACGGTCCCACTCACCTCGGGCTTTCTGATGCAGCGGCAAAGGCAACGCCTTCCACTCCTCAGGCGTGCCGCCAAACGTATGCCCAGTCAAACGCTCGAGCGCCACGGCCGCATGAAAACGCACATCGCCATCGTTGTCTTTCAGCAGATCGATCAACCGCGGAATCGCATCCGTGTTAGCAAGGTCTGCCAACAACTTGGCGGCTTCCGCCCTTCTGCTGGGTTGTTTCAGCGAGGCTGACGATTGCACCCAATCACACAACGGCCGCACGGCACATGAGCCAAGCGTGCGAATTTCACTTTCATACGCGGCTGCCTGGTCCGGGTTCTTCGCCGTGATTTGAATCCAAAGCCACTCCACGCGATCAATCAACTCCTGATCCTCTTGGCCTTTCTTGACCAGGATGTCGTTGATCCAGCGAGTCCCCAAGACAGGGTCGGACGATTCAACCGACTGCAATTCTCCATTGGCAAACTGCAGCGATTGCCCGGCACGCACTTGCATGTTTGCGCCGTTGGACGCGGTGACATCGACTTCTCCTTCATACACATTCAACACGTTGGAACTGTCATCGGTCGCGCAGGAGAAATCAAAGATTGCACCCTTGGTGGCGATGTTGCCCACCGGAGATTCCAGGCAGAAGTCGCCATCGGTCGCCGTCCAGACGCGGCCATTTTCCAGCCACAACTTGTTATCGGCAACGTGCTTCAACTCCGTGTTCTGGTCAAGGCGTACCGGCGCGGTTGCCTTGGAGTTTGTGAGTTCGCAGCGACTGTTCTCGCCGGTGATCACTGTCCAACCAGGCGGCAAATCTGCCAGCGGAGCACACGCAATCAGCGGCTGGTCCGCCTGCGACTTCATCTTGACGTCACCGGTGGCGACAACCAATCGTGCCGCCGGAACTTGCGCAAAGAGGTTGGATCCGCCATTGCCAAAGTTGCCGTCAGGCCGTTGCCAACTGAAAGCCAGAATCAACAGCGCGGCGGCCGTCGCGCAAATCCACGAGACGATTGATGTGCGCGGAACACCAGAAGACTCGGAAATGGGTGATTGGGAAAGGGGAGATTGGGGACTTGCTTGGGAAGCGCCTGTTGCCGCAGCGGTAATTGCCGCAGTCGCCGGAACTTCACCGCTGGGTGCGGAAATTGCCGAGAGGTCCTCCGGCAACCCCGCTGCGCACAGCCCAGCCACAGGACCGGCGAAAGCGCCTTCCAATTCGGCGTGCAAAGCACGAACGGACTCGGCCAGCGCGGAGCAATTCGCACAGCTCGCGATGTGTTCGCGCACGGCGACTTCTTGCTCGGCGGCCAGTTCCCCATCAATCCACGCGTTGAGCAGCGGTTCGAATTCGCTACAGTTCATGTGTGCACTCCGCATGATCCGCCATTTTGTCTCGACCTGATTTGCCTTGTGTCATCTTGCTATCGCCCACTCTTCACCGCGGCCAGGTCCGCTCGCAACATCGCTCTGGCCTTCGTCAATCGCAGGTTGATGGTTGCGGCCGAAACACCCAGCATCTCAGCCACGCGGGCGTACGTCTTCGGCTCTCCATCGTAGTAGTAGATCATAATCACTTCGCGGTACGGTTCCGCCAGGCGGTTGATCGCGGCCCAAAGCCGCGCATGCTCTTCACTGCGCTCCACACATTGTTCCGCCTCGTCATGGTGGCTCACCAACGACTGCTGAAACTCGCCGTGATGGGAATGCCCATTCCCGGAGGGCGAATTGCCTGAGGACAACGTTGAGAACGGCACAGCCTTGGTCTTCTGGCGAATCCAATCGACGCACACTCGGGCGGCAATCCCTCGCAACCACGCGGCCAACTTCTCCGGATCTTCCAGTCTGGCCAGCGAACGCAGCGCGCGGAACAACGTCTCCTGCGCAAGTTCTTCGGCGGCTTCTGCCCTGCCAATTCTGGCATAACAGAACCCGACAAGCCGCGCTTGCCAGCGTCGCACAAGTTGATTTCCGGCCGCCTTGTCCCCCGCAAGGGTCTGGCGGACCAATTCGCCATCGGTCATGCCCGCGGCGCCGTTTGTTAAGGATAGGGAGATCTCCACGTTCGCTAGCTTAGTCGTAAATGAAGCTCAAGCTAATAGCAGGAATTCCGGCTATTGGCTCGCGGAGTTCGTGCGACGAAGAGTGCAGGGCGAAGGGAGCGAGTGTGTGCGCGGGGGCCATTCAACCATCGTTTTTCGGCGGTTACCGCCCCAATCCCGTCATTCCCGCGCAGGCGGGAATCCAGGAATCAGAGGAAACCACAGCGTGGAACGAACTTCTGCGACCAAAACCACAACCCCAAAGGAGTGTGTAATGCGACGAATTCAGATGGCAGCGTTGATGGCTGCCTGCCTTGCCGTGGGCATGCCCACGGCCGCTTCGGCCCAGCAAACCGTAAAACAAGCGCAATCGGAAGCTGTGGCGAAAGCCGAAGCCACCCGACCGATCGACATGGTGATTGTGCTGGATACCTCCGGCAGCATGGAGAACCTGATCGACTCCGCTCGCAGCCGCATTTGGAGCATTGTGCTCAAACTGTCCGAGGCCAAGCCGATGCCCAAGCTGCGGATCGGGCTGTTGACCTACGGCACGCCAACCAACTCGCTGGAAGAAGATGGCTGGATCAACAAGCAAATCGATCTGACGGACGAGCTTGACGAGGCCTACACCAAGATGATGGCCATGAGCACGGAAGGGGGCGATGAGTTTGTGGGTTGGGCCTTGCATCGCGCGCTGCGAAACATGGACTGGAACGATGACCCCAACGCTTTGCGTTTGATCTACATCGCCGGGAACGAATCGGCCGATCAAGCCCGCGAGGTTCATGACTTCCGCGAAGTGGCCAAAGAAGCCGAAGGCCGCGACGTGATCATCAACGCCTTGTACGGTGGCGCACCCGCCAATGGCGTCGGCGAGGCTTGGGACAAGGTGCCTTCCCCCAATGGCGGTGAGTACTTTGCAATCGACATGGCCGCGGGAACCGTGCAAATCGCCACGCCCTTTGATGTGGAACTGGAACGGCTGAACTTGGAACTCAATGCCACGCTGGTTCCTTACGGCAATGAAGGCGAAGAAAAACTCGACGCCGTTATCGCCAATGACTTTGGCGCAGCCCAACTCGGCAACACGGCCAACTCCTGGCGAATCGCCGCCAAGGGTTGCGCGTTGTGGTGCAACGGAGCCTGGGATCTGGTTGATGCTTGTGCTCAGCCGGAATTCAAGCTGCTCGATATCAAGGTCGAAGATCTGCCTGAGATCATGCGGGAGATGTCGGCCGAGGAACGCGAAGCCTACGTCAAGGCCATGAAGGCAGCCCGCGATGCCGTGAAAGTCAAGATCACCGAGGTCAACAAGCAGCGCGAAGCGTACATCGCCCGCGTCCGGTCATTGACCGAAGGAAGCGAACAGCAAAGCCTGGATGAAGCGATCATGAGCAGCCTGGCCAAACAAGCCCAAAGCAAGGGATTCGTCATTGAGGTCACGCAGGAAGTCTCCACCGCGGCGGATGAGCTCAAGGAACTCGCCTCGCAGGAAGAGATCATGTTCGAACTGGCCGTTGATCGGCTGATGGGTAAGCTCCCGCGGGTTGAATACCTCATCGGAACGTATCACACGTTTGAAGCCGAGATCGCCGAGCAGTTTGCGCAAGCCACCGGCTTGGAAACCGTCTATCAAGTTGCTGGCGAGTCCTTCGCCAAAGCGGATGATGCCCAAGCCGCGCTCCGCGCTGCAACGCTGAAAGCGGCCGGACGCATGATGCAGGTGCAGGAAGTCAGCCAGAAGTTGGATGATGGCTCGGAACTCATCCAATACCATATCGCCGGGCAACTCCTCCATGATGAAGAGCTGGCGAACAAGCTGGCGGAGAAGGTTCAAGCGGCCATGGCTGGAACACCTGCCGCAAAGACGCCTGAAGAAGTCGCGCAGCAAGCGCGGAAGATGTTTGCCGCAGGCATCAAAGCGCTGGAAGAACTGCAAGGCGAATAAGTCGCCCCATGATTAAGAACATCGGCAAGAACATCTTGTCATAAACATCCCTGAAAACCCTCGCGGGTCTTGTCTCACCGAAGGCAAGGCCCGCGTTTGCTTGCGCCGTAGCAGTCAGCGTGGGGGAGTCAAGTTTTTTGATTTCAGCGCGCTGGTGTGCTGCACAGCGTAAAAGCTAGCGCCAACATAGTGTACTTAAGCTGAATTAAAGTGTGATTTTTGCGCTGTTGATGTCAGTGTATTAGCTGGTTTTGTCGCGGTATCTCGGCGCCGAACCGTCTCACGGTCGATGAACGAGCAAAGCGAATACTCAACCTCGGAGAACCAGCACCGGGCATTTGGCCAGCCGCGCCACGCGCTCGGCAACCGAACCCAACAGCAGGTGCTCAAGGCCTGTGCGACCGTGCGAGGGGATCACGATCAAGTCAGCGTTCGCTTGCTTGGCGTAATCAACGATCTCATTGCCGGGATCGCCCAAGCGCACCACTGGCTTGAAGCCGGCGAACTTCGCATCGCCGAACGTCTTGTTCAACGAGTCCACGGAGTTCTGCGTACGTTCGCCGTCATCGATCCCGCCGTACAAAACGCCTGGATCAACTTCCGAGAGCTCAGCCATCACATAGATGGCGTGAATGCTGGAAGGCGAATCGACCAACTCCAACGCGGTCTCCATCGCAGGCATGGATCGGTCGGAGAAGTCGATGGGAACTACGACGGTCTTCTTGGGTAACCAGGCCATGGGATGTCCTGTTCAAACGTGATGGTGAGCGCGCGGTGACCGCACGCTGTCTTTGTACCTGACTATGAGTTGTTGTACTTCACATCGGGTTCCAGTTCACCCTTCTTGTAGCGCGACCAGTAGTCGTCCAACCTGCGCTTAACCTGCCCGCTAAGCAAGGCAATGCCCATGACGTTGACGAAAGCCATGCAGAAAATCATCAAATCGCTGAAGTCCAAAACATTGCTCGGGCCGAGCAATGCTCCGAGGAAGGCGCAGATAACGAAGATTACGCGGTAGATGATTGAAGCGCCTTGACCGAACAGCAACACACTACAACGTTCGCCGTAGTACGACCAAGAAATCAACGTCGAGTAAGCAAAGAGCGTAACGGCCACCGCCAGAATGTATGGGAACCACCAGACCTGGCTCTTCCAAGCAGCGGCGGTCAACGATGCCCCTTCCTTGGCCTTGATAAATTCTTGGTTCGCGTCGACATTGCAGGCATCGGTCAGCACAATCACCAATGCCGTCATCGTGCAGATCACCACGGTATCAATAAAGGGTTCGAGCAAGGCAACGATGCCTTCGGAGATTGGCTCGTCTGTCCTGGCCGCGGAGTGAGCGATTGAGGCAGAACCGACACCGGCCTCGTTCGAGAACACCGCCCGTTGAATTCCGATGACCAGTGTTCCGATCAGCCCACCTACCGCGGCGGATTGTGTGAAAGCGCCATCCCAAATCTCTTTGAAAGCGCCCCCCACCTGACCGATGTTGGCGAAAATGATGTACAAGCAGATTGTCACATACAGCCCGCACATCAATGGCACGATCTTACCTGCCGCCGCGCCGATGCGCTTGATGCCACCGATGATGACAATGCCGACGAAGAAAGCCATCAGCCCACCATAGACGTAATCCATGTACGGCTTCTGCATGCTTTCGGGGAGTTGCTGGAACACAGCACCCTTGGCTTGCACGACTTGGAATGTGTTACCACCACCCAGCGATGCCAGAATGCAGAACACCGCGAAGACGAAGGCCAGGACCTTGCCGAAGCCGGCCATCCCCATATTGGCCAGACCATCTTTCAAATAGTGCATCGGCCCACCAGAGACGGTACCGTCCGGCAGAACCTTTCGATACATCTGACCAAGTGAGCACTCGACGAACTTCATCGACATGCCGAGAAGTCCAACGACGGCAATCCAGATGACCGCACCTGGTCCACCCGTGCCGATGGCGATGGCGACGCCAGCGATGTTCCCCAAACCCACAGTCGCAGATAGCGCCGAAGCCAGAGCCTGAAAATGGGAGACTTCACCAGGTTCGCTGGGATCGTCGTAATCGCCCTTAGTCAATCGGATCGCATGCCAGAAGGCCCGGAAGTTGATGAACAGCATCCGCACCGTGAAGAACACAGCCCCGGCTGCGAGCCAGGCCACGACCAACGGCACACTCGCGCCCAACCAACTCGCGCTGCCAAAGTCGTAGAACAGGACCGAGGTGAGAGGCTTGACAACCCAATCGCCAAAAGCTTTGTCCAGCTTGCCGGCGAAACTTGTTGGTTCCTTCTCCTCGTCGCCCTCAGCTTTCGCATCCCCATCTGCTGTCTTGGCATCGCCATCGGAATCGCCATCGGAATCGCTTGGCGTTTGGGTTTCCGCTTTTCCGTCCTGGGGTGACGGTTCCGCCATGACTGAGGCAGCGACCAGGCTCACAATGAGCAAGCCGCCGAAGATGGCCATCAAAGGGTGATTCGTCAGGGCACGCTTAGCTCGTAGCATGATAAGACTTTCCCAGGGGCAGGGTGTGCGGATCAGCTCTGGTGGATGGGACAATGAGCACGAAAAGTTAGCCGCGAAGGCTAGCAGATACGAAAGCGGCCATCTGCGAAATGTGTTACTGCCAGCGTCTGCGCTTTGCTGAAATCCGCTGCACTTCTAGCGGATAAACCAAGCAAAGTCAACATTTTACGGCGACGCGCTTCGTCGTATCTTTTTTCACATATTCACTTGTTTTAAATGTCGAAATTGATAACATACCCAGTGGTTGGATCGATCGAATGGATTCAATTGTTGCCGCTTCCACCCAACTCAACATGACCCGTTCAAACCACCAGATGATGCCTGGCATAACCGAAACAAACGACGAGACCTTGCTCGCGCAATTGCGGCAAGGACCGAAGTCTGTCGCGGAACTCGCGGTGGCCATGGATGTCACGGCCACGGCAATTCGCCAGCGGCTCAATCGCTTGATGGGCAGCGGCCTGGTTGAGCGAAGCATTCAGCGGCAAGCTTCCGCCGGACGCGGTCGGCCCACTCATGCATACACCCTGACCGAGAAGGCCCAACGGCTGGCTGGCGATAACTACGCGGACCTGGCTGCCGTGTTATGGGAAGAAGTCCGCTCCATCAAGGACGACGAAATCCGTCGAGGGCTGTTGCAGCGGCTCTCCAAGGCCTTGGTGAAGCGCTATCAGTCACAGATTCGCGGTGAAACAACTGAAGAGCGAATGCAGGAACTGCGGCAATTGTTCGCGGAGCGCCGCATTCCGCTCACGGTCGAAACACCCAAAGCCACGTCAGGAAGCTCAACCAAGGAACTTCCTATCCTTCGCGTGGATGATTGCCCTTACCCGGACCTGGCAGAGCAGGACCGTGGCATCTGCGCGATGGAGAAGATGATCTTTGCGGAATTGGTGGATGATGATCTGCGATTGACGCAGTGCCGGTTAGATGGGCATTCGTGCTGCGAGTTTTCCGCAGGATAAATTTAGAGAGGTACGAGGCAGCGGCAAGGAGCAAGAACACGGAAAGAAGATCGAGAGCGACGCGGTTTTAGGCGGTTGACGAGGGGCACCGCGCGGCGGACGATGGGGGATTCGACGGTTTTTGCGCGGTTGAACGCGAGCGAAACACAAAAGACCGCGGCACATCTCCACCGGGCAAGATCGCCAAAGAACACATTGATTGGATCAAACTCATGGACGCACAATCAGGACATCAAACAGCGATGACATCCGCCGGCCCGGTGACCGTGCCCGGCACGGGGCGTTCCATCTATGAACGACCTTGGGTCGAAGGTCGGCTGGAAGAGAACGTCATCACCACCACTATCGAGCACGCCATTAACTGGGCTCGCCAATCCAGCATCTGGCCGATGACCTTTGGTCTGGCCTGTTGTGCGATCGAAATGATGGCCGCCGGTGCGAGCCGGTATGACATCGACCGCTTTGGCGCCGGCGCTTTCCGTGCCACTCCGCGCCAGAGTGACTTGATGATTGTGGCCGGCACCGTGACCTACAAGATGGCCAGCCGCGTGCGTCGTCTGTACGACCTGATGCCCGATCCCAAGTTCGTCATCGCCATGGGCGCTTGCACCGTTGGCGGCGGACCGTACTTCAAATGGGGTTACCACGTCTGCAAAGGTGTGGACCTGGTTGTGCCAGTTGATGTCTACGTGCCGGGTTGCCCTCCGCGTCCGGAAGCCCTGCTGGAAGGCTTGATGCGCGTCCAGGACAAGATCAAGGGCCAACGCCTCACCCGCCGCAAAGGTACTGCCACAGGTTTCCGCAAAGGAACAAAGAACGAAGACGAGTTGCCCGTACCACACCACTCCGGTTACGTGGGCGTGGAAGAACGCGAGCCGGTCTTCAACCACCAAAAAGTCAGCGACAAGTAAACCCAACAGGCGCAAGCCACTACTCAACGAACGATGATTTCACGCACAGGCGATATGACTGACACGCTTAAGATTTCGAACCTGCATGTCAACGTTGGGGATAAGCCCATCCTCAAAGGTGTTGATCTGGAGATTATCCGCGGTGAGACGCATGCCTTGATGGGACCGAACGGCTCCGGCAAGAGCACGTTGGGTTTGGCCATCATGGGCCATCCCGGCTACGAGGTCACGGACGGCAAGGTCGAAATCAACGGCGAGAACATCTTGGAGATGGATGCTGACGAACGGGCTCGTTTGGGCTTGTTCATGGCCTTCCAACGTCCCATCGCCATCCCCGGCGTAAAGATGGCCGACTTCCTCCGCCATGCGTCTACCAACATCCGTCGTCCGGATCGCAAAGAAGGTGAAGACCTTATCCCCATGCGTGAGTTTCGCAAGGAACTCCGTGAGAAGATGGGGCAGCTAAAGATGGATACCGAGTTCGCGCGGCGCTACGTCAACGATGGCTTCTCCGGCGGCGAAATGAAGCGGGCCGAAATCCTGCAGATGGCCATGCTCAAACCCAAGTTCGCCGTCCTGGATGAAACGGACAGCGGTTTGGATGTCGATGCGGTCAAGCTGGCCAGCCAGAGCATCGCCGAGATCGGTCGCGAGAAGATGGGCATCCTCATCATCACGCACCATGACAAACTGCTTGAGCACAACACGCCGGACAAGACGCACGTCATCCTTGGCGGCCGAATCGTCGAAACCGGCGGACCGGAACTCGCCCAGGAATTGCATCAACACGGTTACGATCGCATCCGCGCTGCCCACCCGGAAGCCGCGGCTGAAGATGACAAGATGAAAGTGGAAACGGCCGCCGCCGGCTAATCAACTTTCTTCAGGTGCCACTGCTGGCTTGCCCAGCAGTGAATACGCTCGGAAGACAAACAAGGCACGAATCGCGCGACAGCGCGCCACGATAAAACTCAGGTTGTCACTATGATTACCGACACCAAGACGCAGGAATTTGACGTCAACACGGCGGAAATCAACAAGTACGATTTCCGCAACGAAGAGAAGTACGTCTACAAAGCCCGCAAAGGCTTGGATGAACAGATTGTGCATCAGATCTCTGATATGAAGTCAGAGCCGGAATGGATGCGCAAATACCGCCTGGATAGCCTGCGGGTCTTCAATGAGAAGGTCATGCCCAAGTGGGGCGGCGCTATCGATCTGAACTTCCAGGACATCTATTACTACATCAAGCCCTCCGATCGGCAGGGCCGTAGTTGGGAAGACGTTCCGGAAGACATCAAGCGCACGTTTGATCGCCTCGGCATTCCGGAAGCCGAGAAAAAGTTCCTGGCCGGCGTTAAAGCCCAGTACGAAAGCGAAGTCGTCTACGGTTCGTTGCGTGAAGACCTGGCCAAGAAGGGCGTGATCTTCACCGACACCGACTCGGCCGTACGCGAGCATCCCGACCTGGTCCGCCAGTACTTCAGCACCGTCATTCCAAACACCGACAACAAGTTCGCCGCGCTCAACTCCGCGGTCTGGTCCGGTGGTTCGTTCATCTACGTTCCCCCTGGCGTGAGCATTGACTTCCCACTTCAGGCGTACTTCCGCATCAATGCGGAGAACATGGGCCAGTTTGAACGCACGCTGATCATCGTTGATGAAGGCGCTCAGATTCACTACGTGGAAGGCTGCACGGCCCCCATGTATTCCACGGAAAGCCTGCACTCGGCGGTCGTGGAGATCATCGTCAAGAAGCACGCCCGTTGCCGCTACACGACGATCCAAAACTGGGCGAACAACATTTACAACCTGGTGACCAAACGTGCGGTGGCCTATGAAGACGCCACCATGGAATGGGTCGATGGCAACCTCGGCAGCCGCCTGACGATGAAGTACCCGGCCGTCTACATGATGGAGCCTGGCGCTCGTGGCGAGATCCTGTCGATCGCGTTTGCCTCAGCCGGTCAGCATCAAGACGCCGGCGCCAAAGTGGTGCATGCCGCTCCCAACACCACCAGCCAGATCATTTCGAAATCGATCTCCAAGAACGGCGGTCGCAGCAGCTACCGCGGTTTGGTCAAGGTCGAAGACGGCGCTCGCAAATCAAAATCCAACGTTGTGTGCGATGCCTTGATCCTGGATCCCCAAAGCCGCAGCGATACGTATCCCTACATCGAAATCGCCGAACAGGATGTCACCATCGGTCACGAAGCCAGCGTCTCACGGATCGGGGAAGAGCAACTCTTCTACCTGATGAGCCGCGGCCTGTCCGAAGCGGAAGCCAGCACGATGATCGTCAATGGCTTCATCGAACCGCTGGTGAAGGAACTCCCGATGGAATACGCGGTGGAGATGAACCGGCTGATTGAGCTGCAGATGGAAGGCTCCGTTGGTTAACGAAAAACGAGGGCAGACAGGTTCACATCGGTTACTTCTGGCTCGGCCAGTGTGCGGACTTACGCCGCATCAAAGCTTGGCTGCCTGCTTTGGCTTAACCAGTGCTTCGCGACATCCGTTCGTCGTGCGGCATCGGTGTCAAGTTGACGTTCACAACTAACATTTACGTTCCATGCCCCAGACTGAAACAGCAACCGGCTTTACCACGGAAACCTTTGAGGCCTTTCTCGCCTCGCGCGATGAGCCCGCCTGGCTGACCGAACAACGTCGCGCGGCCTTTGCCGCCTTCGGCGAATTGCCGCAGCCCAACTCCAGCATGGAAGAGTGGCGTCGAACAGACATCCGCCTGCTGCGATTGGAGAAGTTCGCTCCGGCCATTGAACGCGGCAGCGAAGCCTCGTTGCCCGAAGCGCTGCTGACCTCAGGCGTCAGTACCAGTTCCATTGATGAAGACGAACTGGATCAGGCCACCCCGCTTGTCGAACAAATGACCGGCGTCGTCAGCGAAGTTGACTCGGCCGCCGCGCAGCTCACGCTCGCCGGACAAAGTACGGCTCTCAACAGCCACAGCGTCACCAGCGAACTCACCGAAGCCTACGCCAGCCAAGGTGTGGTATTTGGCAGTTTGGACCAGTTGGTCTCCCAACATCCGGACCTGGTGCAGAAGTATCTGTTCACCCGCGCCGGCAATCCGCGTTATGACCGCTTCGCCGCGCTGCATGCCGCATTCTGGTCCGGTGGGACATTCCTGTATGTGCCCCGCGGCGTGAAGATCGCAGACCCGCTGCACATCCAATCATGCATCACACCCGGCGGCGCGGACTTTGGCCACACGCTCGTTGTGCTGGAAGATGGCGCGGAAGCCACGCTCCTGGCCGAGCTTTCCGGGGGCGAACAAGCCGGTGGACTGCACTGTGGCGGCGTTGAGATCATCGTCGGACAAGGCGCGTTCCTCCGCTACGTGAACCTGCAGAACTGGGATAAGTCCGTTTGGCACTTCGCGCATCACAAAGGCCTCGTCGAAGCTGACGGTCGCTTGCAATGGACCGTGGGCGCGTTGGGGAGCAAGCTCTCCAAGGTCAATCAGCACGTCGCCCTGGTTGGGCCTGGCGCGAATGCTCAGGTCAACGGCGTGATGTTCACAGAAGGCAAACAGCACCTGGACTATCACACACTCCAGCACCACGAAGCGAAGTCTTGCAACAGCGATTTGCTCTACAAAGGCGCGCTGCAAGACAACTCGCGCATGGTCTGGCGGGGGATGATCAAAGTCGATCCCGGTGCCGACAAGACAGACGGTTATCAACGCAACGACAACCTGATGCTTTCAGAAGATGCTCGCGCGGATTCCATCCCTGGCTTGGAGATTGAAGCCGACGACGTGATCTGCACGCATGGAGCCACCACCGGCCGCGTGGATGATGAACAGATCTTCTACGCTCAGGCACGCGGCCTTACTCGGAACGAAGCCATTCGCGTGATCGTCGCCGGGTTCTTCCAACAGGTCTTTGATCGCATCACCATCCCCAGCGTTCGCGAAGCCCTAGGGCACGCCATCCGTCGACGTATTCGCGAATACGAATAGCCAGCCACATCGCAAGCCCTTCGTCAAATGTTTCACTCGGTCGCCAAAACGTCTGATCTTCCTGACCCCGGCAAGATGCTGGTCGAAGTCGAGGATCGGCTCGTCGCCCTGTTTCACGTTGATGGTGCGTTCTACGCATTGGACGACGTGTGCACGCACGATGGCGGACCGCTGGCGGAAGGCGAAATGGACGGCTGTCAGATCATCTGTCCTCGCCATGGCGCGAGGTTTGATATCAAGACCGGCGCGGCACTCACTATGCCGGCCACCAAGGCCACCGCATCGCACGAAGTCAAAATCGAAGGCGACGAGATTCTCGTCCAATTGTCGTCCGATTGAATCCACCACGTCTATTCGCACGGAGTAACGGTTGACGACAGGGGTTGCGACCGCCTCCATCTTTTCAAGAAGGGCAAACAGTCTCATGGCACTTTCAGAAGATCGCATTCGCGAAGAATTGAAACAGGTTGTCGATCCGGAGTTGTTCGTCAACATCGTTGATCTTGGCCTGGTATACGTCGTCAGCACGGCCGAAGCCGCCGATGGCAAAGAAGACATCACCATCGAAATGACGCTCACAAGTCCCGCTTGTCCGGCCGGACCGCAGTTGATTCAGAACTGCAAGACCGTGCTGGGCCGCATGGAAGAAGTCAACGAGGTAGAGGTCAAGCTGGTGATGGAACCGCCGTGGACCCAGGACCGCATGACCGAAGACGCTCGCGATCAGTTGGGCATTTTCTAGCGCTGCGGCCGCCGTATTGCCTTGTCGTGCGGATTCGCCCTGCGAAGGGGCGCTGTTTATCGCGCCGCGCGTTTGCTAGGATCGTGCGAGGGGGAGATGTTCTTTCGTCGCGGTCTTCGCGGCGCATGCTCGAAATGGCGGCCAGGCGACAATGCATCTCGGTCTGTTAGGTCTCGATGATCGCACGCTTCGCTTGGCGCAGGCCGCAAGTTCGCAGGGACATCAAATTGTCGCCTGCTGGGAAGACCCGCAAGCAAACACAAACGATGCAGCCGCGCAACTTGGGTTCCCACAGCTTCGCAACTGGGATGAGTTCCTCACGCTCCCACAACTCGATGGCGTGATTGCCTCGCCGGTGAGAGAAGCGGCCGATGCCGAGGCGACGCGGATTGCCCCGCTGCGTGCCCTTGTGCAATCCGGTTGCTCGGCGCTGGTGGGCCATCCTTTCGTGCCCAGCACAATCGCCCACTACGAACTCGACATGGCCTGCGAGGAGTCCGGCGCCAGGCTTGTGCCGTTCTCGTCCTGGCGGTGGAGTCCGGCCGTGGCACGTTTGCAGTCGCTCTTTGGGGAGGGAGAGTTAGGCCCACTGAAACAAATCGCGTTGGAGACTCATGTTGCGAATGATCGTCGCGAGACGCTCTCACGGCATTTCGCCGCGGATGTCGATCTCATTCGCCTGCTGATTGGCGATGTGATTCGCCTCCACGCGATGACCACCGTCTTGCCGGTGGGTGATGTGCTTTCCGCCGCCAACAATCCGGCCAAGGACAACAACTGGCCCAACCTGGGAATTCAGCTTGTTGGATCCACAGGCGCGGCAGGGCGTTGGTTGCCCAAGATTGGAGCTACGGCCAGTAGCGCTCCGCCGCAAACAGTCTTGCATGCAACCGGCGAACACGGTCAGGCAACTCTGACGGTGCTGACTGGTGATTCACAGGAGCAGGGAACACTCACCTGGTCGCTCGGCGAAACCACCAATGAAGAGACCTTCGCCGATTCCGGCCAGATTGAGAAGTCGGCCATCAATGACTTCGCCGCAACCGTAACAGGCAGGGCTTCGCGCGTTACGTGGTCGGACGCCTGCCATGCGACTCACGCGGCCGAGTCGATCGGTCGCAGCTTGAAGCGGGGCCGCGTCATTGACCTCAACTACGATGATTACTCGGAGGAAGGCACCTTCAAAGGGCTGATGGCCGCCGGCGGCTGTCTCGTGCTGTTTGCCGCGTTGGCCATTCTCACCGCTGGCGTAGTCGCCGGGCGGATTGGTTGGAATCGGCTCGATGAAATTGTGCCGACTCTGCTCATGATCTTGCTGATCGGATTCCTCGCATTGCAGTTCTTCGGCATGGTCTTCCGTGGCGACAAGCAATCGCGCGAACAGAAGCCGAACTCCGGCGACAATTCAACGCTGAGCAAATTCGCACACCAAGATGAGCGACGCCAATGACCAGCCTGCAAGCATCCTTCCTGAACGTCCTTGTCGCAATCGTCGCCGGCGCGGTCTGCAACGCAAGAGTCGTTGCGCAGGAAGTTGTTCAGGATGAAGAACAGCCCACCATCACAATCCGTGTCAAGGCGGAGCGCTACGTTGATACAACTCATCGTTTTTCCGTTCTTACCGATCAGGAGGTCTTTGGCAAAGAGTTGACGACGCAGACGCTGCTCATCGACGAAGAAACCAAAGGCCTTGCCGAAGTCTTTGTTTGGACGGCGCGCGCTGAAGACGAGCGGATCGATCCTGCCAGGCAGCAACGCGAGCCGGTCATTCACGAGATCAACGTCAAGGACGGTCAATTGACGCCGAGGGCGATGATTGCGCAAGACGGCGATAAATTGTATTACTCTGGCAAGGACGTGCCGGTCGCACTTGCTCTGGACACATCCGCCGTCAAGCCCGTTTTCGGCCAGGGCATCCGCCCCCGAGAAGAACGGGAGTTCAAGTTGGTCGGACGCGATCGGAAGGAATCCATTTATTCGCCGATCTATCCTTGGATGTTCGCGCGCATTTTTGTGATGCGAGATACGCACTGCCAACTGACGGACGAGTCCGGCACATGCAAACTTCCGCGGCCGCGCGACAAGACAAAGTCGATCGATATTCAACTTGAACATCATCTGCTGGGCGAACTAAAGATCACAAAGGCATCCAACGGAGTCGAAGTGTTGGGCGACGGGCGGATTCGCGTCTCGCCAGATGTTGAAGAGCTTGAGGTCGTCGTGCAAATCGAAGATCCAAGAGATCGCTAGTCGAGGAACCGCACATGCGTCGCGCCACAATCTTTTCATTCATTGCGTTGGCTCTCTGCTTTCCTGCTGGTGCGGTTGCCCAACAGGCGGAGCAGCCCACCATCACAATCCGCGTGAAAGCGGAGCGTTACGTTGACGCAGTCGAGCGGATTTCCATCAAGCGTGAGCAGGATGTCTTCGGCAAAGAGCTTGAGATCAGGCCCTTGCTGATCGATAAAGAATCCCTTGGCCTGGCTGAAGTGTTTGTTTCGACGGAGCGATTCAACGATCAAGCTGCTGACGACGAGGAAATGAAATCCGATCGAGAGCCAACAACGCACAAGATTGCCTTCGAGAACGGCGACTACTCCCCGCGTGTCCTGGTTGCAGAGCAGGGCGACACAATCCGCTTTCTGGCAAGCCGACAGGTTGCGACGAACCCAAATACACGTGCGTTGTGGCACGCCGGGTTACCGTTCTCACTCGCGCAAGGCACAGGCTATATCGAAGGGATTCCTGATCACAACTTCGACAAGCTCGCGCGCGTCACATGCGCCATCCGCCCTTGGCCGCAAGCTAACATTTATGTGATGCGAGACACCCATTGCTGCCTGACGGATGAATCGGGCGAGTGCGAACTTCCCGTACCGCCAAATCGCGAAGCGCCCATTTACATCAATCTCTCACATCCCAAGTTGGGCAAGCTCGAAGTTGTTAAGGCGTCCAACGGCGTCGATGTGCGCAGAAACGGATGGCTTCGCGTCACGGCTCAAGCCAAAGAAGTAGAAGTCACCGTCAAGGTCCCTGACGAGCACGAGCGTTGATCCGCGAGCATTGACCGGCGAGCGTTGACCGGCGAGCATCGCCCAACGACCAATCAGGCGTTCGCAGAAAAAGTAACACTCGTCAAGCCAGAAAGCGCTCTGGGCGAAAACATCGCAAAGAAAAAGCATTAAGGCCTAAAGCTTTCCGCGGGCGCGCGGCTGTATGGTCAACTCCAGTGAAAGTCCCACCATGCATCCCCAACGATGGACCCCTGGAATTCATCAAATTTGACCCGGGGAGTGACGAGTCCATGGCGTTTGATTCTCATCCGCCGCCGAAAAAATTCTCATTTTTTCTGCCAAACGTCTCTAGGGCACTGATAACTTTCTTTCTAGGTTGAGGTCAGAGCCTGTCGCGATCAGGCTTTTTTGGTCGCGATCAGCTTTCGACGATCGATCGCATCCAAGTTGATCGACCGTCTTGCTTGCTCGACCGTCTTGCTTGCTCGACTCAATCAACAAAACAAGCGTGCGGCCAACGTCGCGCCGCGCGAACCTGCCGAAATCCGCGAACGCAAACAGCGTCATGACCAATACCTGGTACCAAATCGAGAATGCGTCCGAGATTGACTCGCCCGCTTTGCTGGTCTATCCGGATCGTATTCGCCAAAACATTGAGCGGATGATCGAATATGCCGGCGGTCTGGACCGGCTGCGCCCGCACGTCAAAACACACAAGATGCCCGAAGTGATCGATCTGCAAATCGCTTTGGGCATTGAACGCTTCAAGTGCTCCACCATTGCCGAGGCCGAGTTGGCCGCAGCTTGCGGCGCGGCCGATGTCTTTCTGGCTCATCAACTTGTCGGTCCAAAGATCGCCCGACTGGTTGAACTGGCCAAGGCGTATCCGGCCACTCGCTTCGTCGCACTGGCTGACGATGAATCCACAATCAATGAAATCGGTCAGGCGTTTTCCGCCGCCGATTTGACGATCGACGTTTTTCTTGATGTCGACAATGGCTTTGGCCGCAGCGGAATCGTCCCAGGCGAAGCGGCCGCCGCGCGGTACAAGCAGCTATCCAACACGCCGGGCGTCAAAGCGGCCGGCTTGCACGTGTACGACGGGCACCTGCGCGAGCGCGATGCGACCGAGCGAATCGCACACAGCGATGAAGGTTACACGTCCGTAACCAGGTTCATTGAAGAGCTTGAAGCGGCCGGCGAGGCGATTCCGGAAATTGTGGCCGGCGGATCGCCAACTTTTCCCGCCCACGCGCGCAGAGCAGGCGTGCAGTGCAGCCCTGGAACGTGTCTGTTGTGGGATGCCAATTACGGGACGAATGTTCCCGACCTCGACTTCCTGCACGCGGCCGTGCTGATGACTCGCGTGGTCTCCAAGCCGCGCGGAAACCGGCTCACCCTGGACTTGGGATACAAGGCCGTTTCACCGGATAACCCCAGCCCACGCGTCGTACTGTTTGGGTTGGAAGACGCAAAGCCTGTCGTCCATAACGAGGAACACTTAACGATCGAAACGGATCGCGCAGGCGAATACACAATTGGTGACGTGCTCTACGGCATTCCCTGGCACGTCTGTCCAACGGTCGCGCTGCATGAATCGGCCGTGGTGGTTCGCGGCAACCGCGGGGAAGATCGTTGGCGAATTGTTGCCCGCGACCGCAAGCTAAACTACTAAAGCGCGAATGGAATCGTGTGAGAAATGAATCTTAAGCTGAGAATAAGAAGCACACGTTCGCCATGAACAAGACCTCCATGCTGTTGGGTTTGCATCTGCTGTTGCTGGTTTCCGCCGGCATTCATGCAGGCATGATGTACGCCGCCATGCCGGATCAGATGGCCGCGCACTTTGGCGGGGGCGGTCAACCCAATGGTTGGATGTCCAAGCAGGCTATGTTTGGACTGTACGCCGGTTTGCTCATCACAGAGACCGTGCTGTTTATGGGCCTGGCGTTTCTCTTGGCGTATGTTCCCACCAGCTTGATCAACATGCCGCACAAGGAGATCTGGCTGGCGGAACCACATCGCGATGCCACATTGCGAACACTCCGCGACCAGATGCTGCTCTTTGGCGTGGTCACGTGTGTGTTCCTGATTGGCGTGATGGTGATGGTCATGGATGCAAACGTGAAACCGCCGCCTGTTTTGGATGAAACCACGTTCCTGATTGCGCTTATCGGCTTTCTGGCGTTTACACTGGTTTGGTGCGTGGGCTTGATGTTGCGGTTCCGCAAACCGCCGGAAGTTGCCAGCGATGACGACTTCGCCGCGACGGACGACGCACAAGCTTCACCGCAAGCGGATGACTCAGCCGCAAGCTTTTGAATCGCGGATTCAAACAGCTTGTAGCGATCTCAATGCAGGTCTTGAATTAAGAAAACGAGTTGGCTCATGCGAAAGTTCGGCATCATCTTGCTTGTCTCCGCCAGTTGGTTGCAGCCTGGCTGTGGTGATAGTGCGGCCGAAGTGACAAGCCCCGCCAATCCGCCGCGCGAGCGCAGCGCGACAACCGGTCAGCAAAACGACGCCATCGAGTCGTCGTCCCAAGCAACGGCTGAGACGGAATCGGCCCAGCAAGAGCAACAAGCCGCTTCGAAACAAGCCGCTGCACAACAAGCGCCTGTTGACGATCTTCGCACACGCACCGCCGGCGAAGACTGGCCGATGTTTCTTGGTCCCACGCAAGACAGCAAGTCGACAGAGACCGGCATCATAACGCCCTGGCCAGAAGCCGGATTGAAAGTTGTCTGGGCGGAGGAATCCGGCGAAGGATACGGAGCACCATCCACCAGCCTTGGCAGACTCTATCACTTTGACCGCGTTGGCAATGACGCTCGGCTGCGCTGCCTTCGGGCGGAGACAGGCGAGCAACTTTGGAAGTTCACGTACCCTTGCGTTTACGAGGACCGCTTTGGCTACAGCGGCGGGCCACGCTGTGCTCCGGTCATTGATGAGGACCGCGTTTACATCTTTGGGCCGGCCGGCAAGTTGCATTGCCTGAATGCAATCAGCGGCGACGTGATCTGGAAGCACGACACAAATGCAGACTTTCACGTCATTCAAAACTTCTTCGGCGTCGGCAGCACGCCAATTGTGGAAGGCGACTTGTTGATCTGCGTCGTCGGTGGCAGCCCCGCGGAGCAACAGGATGTGCCGCCGCAGATGTTCAACGAGATCGACGGGGCCGACTCAGGCATTGTTGCGTTCGACAAGATGACCGGTGAGCTGAAGTATCAGTCCTCGGACGAACTCGCCTGCTATGCGAGTCCCGTGATTCGTGAGATGGGCGGTCGCCGAGTTGGCCTGGCGTTCATGCGCGGCGGCCTGTTGGGCTTTGCGCCTGACTCCGGCGACTCACTGTTTCACTTTCCCTGGCGGGCCAAGGTCTGGGAGTGCGTCAACGCCAGCAATCCGGTTGTTGTCGATGACCAGATCTTTATCTCTGAGTGCTACGGGCCGGGAAGCGCTTTGTTGCAACTCAATGAAGCCGCAAACGCGCCCAAGCTGGACGTCATCTGGAGTGACGAGGACAAAGGTCGCAACAAAAGCCTGCAAACGCATTGGAACACGCCCATCCACTTGGACGGATTTTTGTACGCCAGCAACGGGCGAAATGCGAACCCGGCCGAACTCCGTTGCGTGGAAATGCAAACCGGCAACGTGATGTGGAAGCACGATCCCGGCATTGGCCGGTCCTCGCTGTTGTATGCGGATGACCACCTGATCTGCCTGGGCGAGTACGGCGACTTGCTGTTGATCAAAGTTCGCAACGACGAAGTGGAAATCGTCTCGCGCTGGCAACCTCAAGATGCAAACGGCCGCGCATTGTTGCGCACCCCCTCTTGGGCGGCACCTGTGCTTTCGCACGGGCTGCTGTACCTCCGCGGTGCGGACAAGTTGATTTGCGTGGAGTTGATCCCAGACGCGTAGGTTGCCGTTTGACGAGGATTCGCCACAGCCAGGTGTCCGGCAGTTTCGGCGACTTTCGCGGCTTCGCCACGGACAATCGTTCCCCTGGCGATGCTTGTCTCGTTATAGTGAATGAAGAGAGAACAGAGCCCCGCGGCGGCAAATTCGTCGCACAAGATTCATGTTGAGGTGCGTGCGTGTCCACACTCTTGGTTGTCGATGACGAGCAGAGCATCTGCTGGGGATTGAGCCAGCTGGGAACCAGCATCGGCCACGAAGTGGTGACGGCTTCATCCGCCGAGCAGGGTCTGGAACTTGCACAGGAGTCTCACCCGGACTTGATTGTGCTGGATGTACGGCTGCCAGGGATGGATGGTATTTCCGCCATTGAGCGATTTCGCGAGTCGGTGGGCGAGGTGCCGATCATTGTGATCACCGCCTATGGCGATTTGGAAACGGCCATCCGTGCCGTCCGCAACGGGGCGTTCGAGTACATCCTCAAGCCATTTGATCTGGAGACCGTTGAGCGCGCGGTGAAGCGGGGGTTGGCCCGCGGCGTGGCAAAGCTCAACGGCGAGCAAACGCCGGAACCGCATGTCGGCGGTATCGTCGGCAACTCGCCTGCCTTGCAAAGGGTGTTCAAGGACATCGCGTTGGCGGCTACTTCGGAAGCCAGCGTGTTGCTGAGCGGAGAAAGCGGGACGGGGAAAGAGTTGGCCGCGCGGGCCGTTCATCAATTCAGCGATCGCGCGAATGGGCCTTTTGTGGCCGTCAATGTCGCGTCCTTGAGTTCCACGCTGGCGGAGAGCGAACTCTTTGGCCATGTCCGCGGTTCGTTCACCGGTGCGGAACATGATCGGCCAGGTTTGCTTGTACAAGCTGATGGCGGAACGCTGTTCCTGGATGAGATTGCCGACATCCCGATGCGAACGCAAGTCAAACTCTTGCGGGCACTGGAACACGGCGAAGTCACTCCCGTCGGGGCGAATGAGCCAGTCGCGACGAACTTTCGCACGATTTGCGCCACGCATCAGGACCTGTTGGCCAAGACCAAACGCGGCGCATTTCGGCATGATCTTTACTTTCGCCTGGCCGCGTTTCGCATTGAGATTCCGCCGTTGCGGGAACGAAGCGAAGACATCAAAGCCTTGGCGGAACATTTCTTGGCTTCCGGCAAAGCCGGTCGCTCACCACGAACTTTGTCCTCGGCGGCTTTGCGCGAGTTGGAATCGCGCCCCTGGCATGGCAACGTCCGCGAACTTCGCAACGTGATGGAACACGCGATGATTGTTGCTCGCGGCGGCGTGATTGAACCGGAACATTTGCCTGAGCCCATCGCGGCTTCGCAAATCATGCCGGAAGCGGAAGACACGCCGCTTGACGAATCGATCGCAATGCTAGTGCAGCGTTGGGCGGCCGGACAATTGGAATCGGCCGAGGACGAGGCTCAACTTCACGCGGAGTTGTTGCGGCTTGTCGAGCCGGCGCTGTTCAAAGCCGCGCTGCAAAAACATCATGGCCAGTGTGCGACAGCCGCGCGACGCTTGGGCCTGCACCGCACGACGCTCAAGAAGAAGCTCGACGAATACGGCATCGCCGACGAGTCGTGAAGTCTCTAGGAACGGTCGCGCGAGCTGAATGTAAGTTCCGCGCTTCTCAACCGTTAGCTTCGCGCTGGCGTTGAAACACTGCCGGCGTTGCGTGGATATAGTCCATCACCGCGTCCGGTGTTCGGTAGCGAATGCTCATTCCCGCAAACACGCGTTCGCGGATCTCAGTGCTGCTGATGTCCATTCGCGGCATCTTGACGGAAATAAACTCGGCTTGCCGATCTGCCGTCGTCACGCCATCCATCACGCTCCAATCCAATGCCGCCTGGTCCGCGCGAGCAACGACCGCCAGGCTGGCCAACTCGCAGATTCGGGTCGGCTCGCGCCATGTGGGGAAGTCGGCCAACATGTCCGCGCCCATCAACAGGAAAAGGTTCGCATCGGGGCGCTGTTCCTTGAGCTCCGCGAGAGTGTCGACAGTGTAGCTGGGGCCATCCCGTTTGATTTCCACGTCCGAGATGGAGAAGCCGGGATTGTTCGCGATGGCCAGACGCAACATCTCCAAGCGATGCTCAGGCGGCGTCAACCGCTGACCGGACTTGTGCGGCGGCTGCCCTGCGGGGATGAACAGGACTTCGTCCAACTCGCACGCTTCGCGGCAGTATTCGGCCAAAAATAAATGGCCGAAGTGGACCGGGTCAAACGATCCGCCAAAAACTCCAACGCGCATTGGGAACTCGCTGCTTGCCGCTGGCTGGGAATCTCGCGAAGATGACAATGTGCCGTGCGAAGAACTCGCCCGACTCGCTCATCCTAATCTTCCCAGCGTCAAGCAACCACCCGTCGCCAGCCGCATTGAGCACGTGCGGCCAAAGTTCAAGTGCCCCAAAGTCTCCATGTCGGCCGAACAACAAAGTCTGTTTGAGCGCGAGCCGACGCCTTGGCAAGAGGATGACGAGCGCGAGCAATTGCTGGCGACCGTCGCGCTGACGTCCGGCCCCAAGTCAACGCTCGACTACTTGATTCCACCGCAACTGGCGGAAAGAGCGATTGCCGGCGCTCGCGTTCGAGTTCCGCTCGGACGCAGCAATCGTCTGGTGCTGGGCTATTGCGTGGCCAGCGGGTATCACACGGACGCCCCGCCAAGACTCAAGGCCATCGCCGAAGTTATCGACCCGGAGCCGCTGCTATCGGCCGAGATGCTGCGGCTGACGCAATGGATCGCTGAGTATTATCTGTGTCCTTTGGGGCAGGTGCTGGAGGCTGTGATCCCCGCGGCTGTGCGAACGCTGGCCGGCACGCGGTTGGTGACGCACTATTTCGCCACGCGCTTGGGTGCAAAGGCTTCCACCTTGAAAGACCTGCCCAAGAAGCAGGCCGCGGCCTTGCGGTATTTGCAGCAAGCGGACGGCGCCGTTCCGGCCAGCGAAGTCACGGAAGCGGCGCAGTCCACCTTGGCGCCTATCAACGCTTTGCGGAAACGAGGACTGGTGGATGTGGAGCAGCGCCGCGTTCGAACGGTTGTGCCGGAGTTGGTCACAGCCAAGACGCGCACTCCTGGGCCTGAACTCAACGCCGATCAACGGCAGGCTGTCGACACAATCACCAAACAAGTTGACGCGAGGCGGCACAAGACGTTCTTGCTTAGAGGCGTCACCGGCAGCGGCAAGACCGAGGTCTACTTGCGGGCCATCGAACATGTGCTCCGCTTTGGCCAGCAGGCGATTGTGCTGGTGCCGGAGATCAGCTTGACGCCGCAAACCACGCAACGCTTTGCCGCGCGATTTGGCGAAGTGGCCGTGCTGCATAGCCATCTCACGGATGTGGAACGCGCGCGACATTGGGAGGCCATTGCGGCGGGCGATGTGAGCGTGGTCGTCGGAGCGCGCTCGGCTGTCTTCGCGCCCACCCCGCACCTGGGGCTGATCGTGATCGATGAAGAGCATGAACCATCGTTCAAGCAGGGCAGCGCGCCGCGCTATCATGCAAGGAACGTCGCACTCCGCCGTGCAACGGAAGAGCGAATCCCGCTGATCCTGGGAAGCGCGACGCCAGCGTTGGAAAGCTGGCAAGCGGCGCTGGCGAATGACTATCAACTGCTGGAGTTGCAAAGCCGAGTGCTGGAGCGACCGCTGCCTGCTGTCGGAACGATCGACCTGCGCAACGAAGAGTTGCGCAAAGATTCGCGCGGAGCGATCAGCCGGCCGCTGCACGTGGCGATGGAACAAGCATTGAAGGCCGGCGGACAAGTGATGTTGCTGCTCAATCGACGCGGCTACAGCACACACATTCAATGTACGGCTTGTGGGTTTGTCGCGGTCTGTCCGCATTGCGAGATGGCGCTCACGCATCATCGGCAGGAGCGAATCGCGCTGTGCCATTTGTGCGATTACCAAATGCCGGCTCCGGACAAGTGCCCTGACTGCTCGTTCGAAGGCATTCGCTATTCCGGCCGCGGGACGCAGCGATTGGAAGCGGAAGTGGCCGCGCGGTTTCCCAACGCGCGCGTGCTGCGGATGGACACGGACGCCATGACTCGTCCCGGCAGTCATGAACGGGCGTTTGAGGCCTTTCGCCGTCGCGAGATCGACATCATGGTCGGCACGCAGATGATTGCCAAAGGTCTGGATTTCCCGGACGTGACGCTTGTGGGCGTCGTCAACGCGGACACCGGTCTGCACTTGCCGGACTTTCGCGCCGCCGAGCGAACGTTCCAGTTGCTCGTACAAGTGGCCGGTCGCACCGGGCGAAGCGAGAAAGGCGGGCGCGTGCTGGTGCAAACCAAGTCACCGGACCATCCGGCCATCGCGAAAGCCAGGCAGCATGACTTTGTCGGCTTCGCCGATTTGGAATTGAGCGTGCGGCGGCAACTTTCCTATCCGCCATTTGGCGCGATGATCCGGATTGTCGTCCGCGGACCGAAGGAGGAACTCACCAGGGCCAGCGCGGAACGGATCGCCGAGATGGTGCGCGAGAACCTCAAGTCCGCCGAAAGTGCAGAAGGTGAACAATCAAACGAATCAACGGCGAATCTCGCCACGTCGGCCCGCGTGCTTGGTCCGGCCCCGGCGCCTTATCGTAAGCTGCGCGGAGACTATCGCTTTCAAATGCAGATCCAAGGGAGCGCCGGTGAGCAACTCCGGGCCGCCGTACGACAAGTGATGGAGACCTTGGAACTTCCGGACGATGTGCAATGGATGGCGGACGTGGACCCGTACGATATGCTGTAGCACTTCGTATATGATGGGTTTGAATTCACCTTGTTAATTGTCGAGATTCTCCCCAGCGCCAGTCGCCGGAAACTCTGAGCTATGCAGGACATCGTCCTCGACATTCCTTACAAGTTTGTGCCGCCGGTCCGGGGCCGGTTCTGGCAGCGGATTATTCAACCGTTCAACGGACTGTACCTGAACAAAGCCTGGGGCGTCGAGTCGATCGACTATCGCAAGCTGGAAGTTCTGGAGAAGTCGATTGATGCCGGCGACGCGATCATGCTGGTGCCCAATCACCCGCGGCCGGCGGACCCCACTTTGGTGGCCAACGTGCCCAGCCGGATTGGGCATCCGCTGCACTTCATGGCCTCGTGGCATTTGTTCAAACAGGGCTGGCTCCAGCGTTTTATTATCCGGCAGATCGGCACGTTCAGCGTTTATCGGGAAGGGACGGATCGCAAGTCGCTCAACATGGCGATTGAACTGTTGGCCGAAGCCAAACGGCCGTTGGCTCTATTCGGCGAAGGCGCCGTAACGAGATCTAACGATGTATTGCAGGAACTGGCCGATGGCGTTTCGTTCATTGCCAGGGCTGCGGCCAAACGTCGAGAACAAGCCGGGCAAGGCCGTGTGGTTGTCTTGCCGCTGGTGCTCAAGTACCGCTTTGGCGGAGACATTCATCAGGCGGCGGACGAAGTCCTTACCGATATCGAGCAGCGGCTATCCTGGCAACCGCAGTCGGACATGCCGCTTGTCGAGCGCGTGGTCAAAGTCGGCAACGGCTTGCTCACACTCAAAGAGTTGGAGTACGGCGTTGAACCGGAGCGGGGTAACTATGAACAACGCCTGGAGCGGTTGACCGCGCGCATCTTGGAGCCGCTGGAGGCCGAATGGGTCGCCGGCAAGTCCGAAGGCAATGTCATTGCCAGAGCCCGACGGCTGCGTTCAGCCATTTTGCCGGACATGGTCAACAACAAAGTCACGGATGAAGAACGGGCCCGGCGTTGGCGGCACCTGGCCGATGTCTACCTCGCGCAGCAGCTTTCGCTGTATCCGCCGCACTATGTGCGAAATTTCCCCACGCCTGAGCGTGTCCTCGAGACGATTGAGCGCTTCGAGGAAGACCTCACCGACGAGGCGCGTATTCATCGCCCGATGCATGCGATTGTGCAGTGTGGCGAACCCATTGAGGTCAGTGCCGAGCGGCCGCGAGGCCCCGAAGCCCGCAAGTTAGGCGATCCGTTGTTGCGAGAACTTCGTCAGCAAATGGAAGACATGCTTGCGGAGTTGCAGCACGAGTGCGGTGCGCCGCTGCCGTTGGGTGAAAGTTTGCTCACCGCGGAGTGACGCCGCGATGCAAACATGAAGGCGATGGCAGCCCGGCGGTCCGTGGGCTAAAGTACGCCTGAAGATTTTCATGACCGCCAGACGGAATCTCGGCCAGCGTGTTGGAACATGAGTGATAACGCAACAAGTGAACACTCCTCGGATCAAAGCGTTACGGCTTCAAGATCCTGGAAGCTCTATCTGCTGCGCGTCGTACTGATTGTGCTGGGACTGGCCGCATGGTTTGGCACGCAGGCACTGATTGGTGGTCGCAAGGCCCCGGCGACACCGGCGGAGATGGAGAGTGCTGGCCGCGTTGTCACGCAAGGCGATCAACTGTTGCAATGGACGTCACCAGTCTATGAATGGTTTGCGGCCGACGATGTGCGCTGGCGGGCATTGTTGATCAGCAGCTCGGCCGTGATCGACGTGCTCACGTTTGCCATCTTGGGCCTGGCGATCTTCGGACGCAGCATCCGTCCATTCCTCGGTTTGCTGATGCTGTTCGCTTTGCGGCAGATCTGTCAGGGGCTCTCCGCGCTTCCGCCGCCTGAAGGCATGATTTGGGAGGAGCCGGGATTTCCTTCGATCCTGGTCACCTATGGCGTGACTAACGATTTGTTCTTTTCCGGCCATACGGCAATTGCCGTGTTTGGAGCGATTGAGATCGCCCGAGGCGGCAAGCCTTGGCGCAAGATTGCGGCGTTGGGGATTGCCCTGTTCTTGATTGCCAGTGTCTTGCTTGTTCGCGCGCATTACATGATGGATGTGTTTGCCGGCGCAATCGCCGCGATTCTTTGCAGTCATTGGGCGATGCAGATTTCGCCGCGGGTTGATGGCTGGCTCGCGCGATGCCTTGGCGATGGCGCGCACCGATAGCGCAATTCGCGCATGAATGAGCAAATCTTGCGATTGCTTCCGGCCGTGGCCGTTATTTCCCGCCGCGTCGTCGGGCGCGGTTGAACGCGCGGTAGCTTTCGGCGTATTCCGCCGGCGGTTTGCTGTTGGCGCTTTGGATCACGCCGCCCAGATCGTCGGACTCGCTTTGGCCTTGGATCTGACGTGACTTGAGGTTTCGCAGCGCGTTGCGGGCGATCTCTCCGGCTTCGCCTTCTTGCTGGGCTTGCTGGCGGAGCTGTTGCAGATTGTCCAGATAGTCACGCAGGGCGTTCTTGTCCGGGAAGAGCTTCTGCAGGTCCGGATCGGAATCGTAATTCTCCAGCAGAGCGTCCTTGTTGTTGAGGACCATGTCCGCGGCCTTCTCGGCATCGGTCAGGTTGGCGTCCTCACCGCCGGGATCAAGCTCGCCTTCGCGCGGACCATGATCCGCGCCGACGTTGCCGCCACCTTGCGGACGTCCGTTACCTTGGCTTTCCTGACCGCCTTGCTGGGGCGATTGCTGATTGTTCTGCTCGCCTGCCTGGCCTTCGGAATTTCGCTCGTTGGAATCCTTGGGCTGGGCGTTGTTCTCTTGCGAGTTTTGATCACCTTGCTGCGGGCCATCCTGGCGGGTGCCATCGCCGCGTTGTTCGTCACCATCACGAGTTCCCGAGCCGGCGCCTTTTTCGTCCCCGGACTGGCCTGTCTTGTCTTCTGACTTGACGTCATCGCCGGCTTTGTCACCGGTTTCGCCAGTGCCTTGAGTCTGGGAGGCGTTTGCGCCTTCTTCCGAATCCGTGTTTGAACCCGCGCCGCCGGTTCCTTCATTGTTGGCTTGTTGTCCGCCACCGGTTCCGCCGCCTCCGGAGCGGTCGCCATCGGAATCGCCTTTGGAGTCCGATTCTTTCTTGCTGGTGCTTCCGGCCGGGGCTTCGTTCTTCTCTAGCGGCTTTTCGTTGCCTTCGTTCTGTTGGTTCTTCTCCGGCTTGACGCCTTGATCTTCGTACTGTTTGGGCGAACCCTTGCCGGCATCGTTGTTGTTATCGCCAGCGCCGGCGCCGCCACGCTTGTCTTCGTTTCCGCCAGCTTGCGAGGCATCGTCCTGGCCTTTGGGTTTGTCCGCATCAGTGTGCTTGCCGCCTTCTTTGGAACCCGTTCCGGCTCCGGAGCGATCCTCTTGCAGGTTGTTGGCAGCGCCAGCTTCCTCGTCAGCGTTGTTTGAGTTCTGCTTCTCTTCATCGCTGGTTTGGCCGGTGCTGTCTTTTTGGCGGTTTTCCGGATCGCCAGGCGAAGAACTGTTCTGCTGATCGCTGCCACCCTGGCCTTGTTGTCCGCCAGCGGCGTTGTCCTTGGGCGAGCCAGCGCCGCTGTTGTTTTGCGCTTGCTGGTTGTCCTGGTTGGCGTCTTGCTGATTCTGCGAACCGGCTCCGGCGTCGTTGCGCTGATCGGCCGATTGATTGCCTTGCTGATTGGCGTTGTCCTGGTTGTTTCCGGCGTTGTCCTGATTGGCGCTGGTGTTGTTTTGCTGCTGAGCGCCGCTGGACTGGTTGTTCTGGTTGCCAGCGTTTTGCTGTTGGGCGGAGTCTGAGTTGTCACCGCCGGTATCCTGGGCCTGATCGTTCTGCTTTTGGCCACCGCCTTGGTTGCCGGTTTGATCTTGATTGCCGGCGTCTTGTTGTTGGGCGTTATCTTGTGTGCCCTGATCCTGTGCACCTTGATCTTGTGCACCTTGACCCTGTGTGTCTTGATTGCCTTGCGAATCGGAATTCTGCTGTTGCGCGGAATCCTGGTTCGCGTCTTGTTGGCCACCATTCTGGTTGCCGGGCTGATTCTGATCGTTTTGCTGCTGGTTCTGCTCCGAGCCGGAATCTTGTTGGCCTTGGCTGTTCTGATTCTGGTCATTCAATTGCTGGGCTTTGTCCGTCAGCTGATCAAGCTGAGACTGCCCACCTTGTTGTTGGCCTTGCTGGCCGTTGTTTCCGTCTTGGTTTTGTTGTTCGTTCGCTTGCCCGCCTTGGCCGGTCTGCTGGTTCAGGGATTGTTCTCCGCCATCGTTGCCCTGGTTGCCCTGGTCTCCGGAACCTTGTTGGTTTTGGGAGTTGTCAGAGTTGTTCCCGTCAGAGTTATTGGCGTCCTGATTGTCCTGGCCGCCATCCTGCTGGCCTTGGTTCTGTCGATCCTGTTGACCGTCATTCTGGTCGTTCTGAGCCTGATTGTTCTGGCCAGTGGCGTTCTGATCGTTGTCTTGCTGCTGGTTATCTTGTTGCCCTTGGTTTTGCTGATCGTTCTGTTGGTTCTGGTTGTTGTCCGCCTCGACAATCTCAATGCGGCGCGGCGCGGCGTTGTCCACAGCACTGCGAGAAACGTTGGGCTGCAGTTGGCCGTACTCGTGGCGATTGTCACGCGCAAGCGCCCAATAGCGGATCACGTCGCCTGGCTGCAAGCCGTACTTCTGCGGACTGAAGACAAACGTCTGTTCAAATTCGTTCTGATGCTCACGGCTGAGCAGTTGCTCTTGAAAGACAACCACGCCGGCGGCGTCATCACGTTCCGCCTGAACGACAACGTTCGTCAGCGCGTAGTCTTGGTCGATCGCAGAAACGTCAATCCGGGCGGTTCCGTTGACCGGCACTTGAATCACATTTTCCCGCGGCGCGGTAATGCTGACCTCCGGAGCCAGGTCCGGAATGATATCGACGTTGTTGCGGACCGGTCGGGCGTTGCGGTCACCGTTCTTATTCTTGAAGGTGATTTGATAGCTGCGATACGGCGGCGGAACCGCGCGGCCGTCTTCCTTCAAATACGGCAGCAGGAACGTCGCGGTGGCGATGTTCTTGTCGCTGACCTTCATGTGGACGTCAGGGCGGCCATCACAATTGAAATCCACGTCAGCCGTGTCAATCTCCTGGTTGGCTTCCGCCGTGATGGTGACTTGCGTGCCTTCCAGCGCGGTGATGCCGGCATGCTCGGTCTGCTGAATCGCGGCTCGCCTGGTGTACGCAGGATAGTCGTACTTGATTTCGGTCACAGCAATCCGCGGCGGCGCGTTGACCGTCACGGTATACGTCTGGCTGCGAGCATCGCCGGCAGCCACGTAGTACGTGTACTCAATCCCTTCTTGCAGACCTTCGGTCCCTTGGGGCAATGCGGCCTGATGACGGAGCGAACCGTCCAGCAACTGCATCTCCACAGGGCGGTCCACCGCGCGGCGGTCCGAAGTGGAATAGTAGAGCGTGACAGGCTCGTCTTCGTCGATCCCATCAATCAGGGCTTCCACTTCGACAAACTCGCCGCCGAAGACGGACGTGTCGCCTGGTGTAACTTCAGCGATGATCACCCGCGTGGGAGCGTCGATATTCGCCCACGGCGCGGCAATCCGCTTGACCGTGGCAATGGTGCTCTTGGGCGAGAACAGCGTGTAGGCCGCCAGGAACATGAACAGGGCCAGCAACACGTAGCCCAGCTTGATGATTCGCGAGCGATCAACGGCCGCTTCCACCGGAACGTGCGACAAGCCGGTGGCAGCCTGACTCTCGACGGCTTTCAGCACGGAGCGGGAAACGCCATCGCGCGAACCGCGGAGCATCAGCAAGTTCACCAGCGAGTTCTTCAGCGAAGGCGAATGTTCTTCTATGGTGTGTGCGGCGTAGACCGTATTGATCCGGCGAACAAACAGCGGCACAACTTTGAGCGCGAGGTAAGCGCCTGTTCCGGCCAACAGTCCAATCAGGACGGCCCAGCGAAGGAACGTCCCCAAAGGGAAGATCCAATGATCAAACAGGGCGACCAGCAACACGGTCCCCAGCACGGCCACAAACAACATCGCCAGCGCACCGGCGATCTCCACCCATTTGACCTGGCTGCGCGTACGGCGAAGCTGCGAATCCACATATTCGCGATAGGCCACCGTCCGGGACTTGGACTTTTGCGAAGGCTGAGGTTCGGTGGTTTGCGGAGCTTCTGGGGTCACAGTGGCCATAGTTTGCTGTTCCGGCGGTTTGGGCCTGTGAGTTCAATGCGATCCGTGCCGCACCTGCGGCTGATCGCGCACTTTTCCATTCCTCAATTATAGACGCGTGCGGACGTGATTTTATCCCAATTCCACCGGCAAAATGGCGGATTTGTCACGGAAAGTCGTTGCAGGATAAGGGTTTGCCGCTTGGGACGAATTCGGGACAATGTGCCAGGGCGGTCTGATTTCGGTTGATTGCCCTAACCTCCGTCATTTCGGCATATACGGGAAACCAATGCGCGACGCTTGTACTCTGGATTCCCACCTTCCCGGGAATGACGGATGCGCGCATCAACACCATTGCAAGTGCCGGTCTCCGTGCCGCTTAGCGCATTCCCCAACAGTGCAATCCCTTGCCCCAAACTGCTCATGCCAGAAGTCATTCATACCGTCTTGCTCAAGTTTCGTGGCGATATTCCGCCTGGCGACATCGAAGACATCTTTGGGCAGATTCGTGCGCTTGGGGAGAAGATTCCGGGAATTCTCTCCTTTACCGGGGGACCGTATTCCAGTCCAGAAGGCCTCAACCGTGGCTTCACGCATGGCTTTGTGATGCGGTTCTCGGACGAGGTCAGCAGGGATACTTATCTGCCGCATCCTGAGCATCAGCGCGTGGTTGAGCAGTTGCTGCCGATGCTGGAAGGCGATCAAGGCGCGATTGCTTTCGACTGGCTGGATAAAGAAGATTAAAAACGCATTAATCAAACGTCGCCTGCATTGCCATCAAGACTGACCGACAATCGCTTTCGCCATGTTCCGTCCGCAACTCAGTTTCGAGCGCACGCCGGCAACGTTGATCATCATGGCGACGGTCGTGGGGCTGGAATTGATCTGCACGTTCAAGGGCTCGACCACTCGCGGCTACTATTATGATGTCTGGCTGGGGCTGACGCCGGATGTCTGGAATTGGCAGCTTTGGCGGCCATTTACCACCACGCTGCTGCATGGGCCTGGCATTTTCCACGCGTTGTTCAACCTCTATTGGCTGTCGCTTTTTGGAGCGGCGCTTGAGGATTGGTGGAGCCCGCTCAAATACACGTTGGGCATTGTCTTTGTCGCCACGGCTTCCAACATGCTGCAATTTGTACTGCCTGAGGTGGGCGAACCCTGGGGAAGCGTGGGAATTGGCGGCGCTGTGGGCTTATCCGGCGTGATGTATGGAATGCTGGGCTTCCTGATGGTTGCGAGTCACAAATACACGGATCTCTACACGGTCTGCCCTC
>CALJLD010000250.1 GCA_937982665.1 uncultured Planctomycetales bacterium | reverse complement strand
CCTGGCGTCTTGTCTCGGATCTACGGCCACTTGTGTGGCATCCTGCTGCGGATCGACTGAAACATCAGCGCCTTCATCGGCCTTCGCGTCTTGCTGCACATTCTCGGCAAGCAGTGCCACTTGTTCAGGCTGCGGCGGCCCATCTTGGTCTTGGGCAAGCGCGAGAGTGGTAAAGGCAACCAGGCCCAGCAACGCACCGGATGTTGCCGTGATTGCGGACTTTGCAATGGATGCAATCAACATGGTCTTCAAAACTCCCTGAGCAAGAACAAGCGACGCTTGTTTTCCTGAAGCCGCGATGAGCCCCTTGGCCCAACCGGCTTTGATTCGCGTCGCCACAAGTACGGTCAAATCCAAAAGTCGTCCACTCGATATCTGCATCGCGCCGGCGGCGCTGGCCTGAGCCAGGCTGATGGTTCCAACACAGGCAACGCCCAACACACCCATCCGTCGCCGCAACATGGCGCGGCCGCGTTGGACGCGCTTGTGCAACGCCGCCTTGGAAAGTCGCAAGCGCTTGGCGGCTTCGTCGCGATCCTCGCCTTGCAAGTAACACACAATCAACGGAATCCGGTACTTCTCTGGTAGTTGGTCGAGCTGATCATGCAAGGCATGGATCATCGCTCGCGTTGAAACTTTCTGCAGTTCTCCTTCGGCTCGTACATCCTGCAACGACTCATCATCAGGAAGCGGCGCCATCTTGCGTTTGCTTGCCCTTTTGCGGGTCGCCATCGCACATCGCAGTGCGACGCGGTGCAGCCATGCGGCAAGGCTTTCTTTGGAGCGAATCCGCCCCGCCTTGCGAGCAAGGATGAAAAACGTTGCCTGAAACGCGTCCTCCACGTCGGCCTGATTGCCCAGCACGGCCGTGCAAACTGATGAGACCATGCGAGCGTGGCGTTCCACAATTGTGCGAAAACCAATCTCCCGGCCTGTCTCGCAAAAATCCGTCAGGAGCGCACCATCACTAAGGACGGAGACATCTCCGGAAATCCTGGGGGCTTCCGTTTGTTCTGCGGTCACAACCACCTGACTCAAGCCTGAGTTTCAATCGCCTGCTACGACAATAGAGTGCCTGGGGGCGTGGCTGTGGACAAGAATTTTCGGATTCTTAGCCGCGAGTCCGATAGCGGCGGTCGTTGTCTTCAAAGAAACAAACTCAGGCACTTGCTAGCGAAGTTCCCATCAACGTCGGCTTGCCCAGGCGACAGGCGACCAAAAGCCGACATCGTTCACCAGCACGCTGCGTTCTTTCGTCTTGAGATTGAGCAAACTCAGATTCCGATCACTTGCCGAAAGTGCGATGGCATCGCCAGCTGGGCTGAAATCGTAGTACCAAATCTGCGCTGCGATTTCATAGCTGGTGGGTTCGCCATCCAGCGGCACAACAATCAACTGATCATTGGAACCAATCTCTTTGCTTGCATGCCGCGAGACTGCCAACGACTGGCTGTCCGGAGACCAGCGCGGCGGCCCTTCCTTGCTGATGTTCTGTATCAGCAAACGCGGCTTTGCGTCCTCGCCGGACTTGTCGCGTTCCGCAGCTACGGCCGTGGACACAATGCTCAAACCTTCTGGCGACTTGAAAGCAATCCACTTGCCATCAGGCGACCAGGCCAATTCATGGATTGCGTGACCTGTGTGCGTAACGCGACGAAACTGCCTGGTGGCAACATCCAGAATCACCACATCCATTTCCTGTTCGACCATCAGCATGTCGCCAAAGACTTCCGTCTTTTGATCGAAGACCAACCCCAACGCCAGATGCTTGCCATCGGGCGACCAGGAAAAATACTTCGAGGCCATGCCTTCAGGCGTGATCTGCCAATGGCGCTTCGCCTGCAAGTCCAGCAGATACAAGACGTCTTCCCCCACGGTGTGTCCTGTGATTTGGTACGCAACAAACCAATCATCCGGCGAGAACCCCACTTCTTGCAGATAGTTGGGCGCGTGGTCAGAGGTGAGGGGTTGCGGATCATCAGCTAGATCACGAACCCAGATCCGCCGCTGACCGCCGTCATAACTCCCGAGTGCGAGCCTGTTGCCATCGTTGGACAACGAAGCACTCGTAATCGGCGAATTCGCGCGAAATGCGACCTGGCTTTTTCCTTCGCGCGGCGAGAACAGCGTGTAGCCGGCTTGGTCCTGGAAGAGTATCGGCCGTTCCAAACGCTTCGCGGCTTTGGCCGCTGCCAAAACAGGATCTTGAGGTTGTGCGGAGGCAACTTTCGCCGCAAAGGACATGCCGTGGATCAAACACGCCACGAACAACAATCCGCGCAGAACACGGTTGCTGAGAAGATGCCAGGTGCGATCTGATTTGGAAGTCATACGAGTTCCAGTGATGTGGCGAATGCGCCACAAATCGTTTTGAGGCAAAGCGTTACTGCGGAAGACCAAGCCATGGTTGGCTGAGTTGAACCGCACGAGCGGAGTCGCGATGTTGAATCCGCACTGCAAAGCGCGTCAAACAAATCGTCACTATCCGACACCGCTGGAACCGCGGGAGTTCCGCAAATCGGGCAGCTTGTTACATGCCGCTTTGGTCCCAGCAACCAGCGCGGAATCTGGACCAGTTAGCGCGTGGCGAATACCGCCGCGACTGGCCGCCTTCGGCAATTGGGCGATTATCGAATTGGTGGAGCAGGCTTTTCGGGGAAAACAGGCACCAGGGGCTTGCCGGGTCACCAACGCTTGTGCCATATTTCACGATCTCAATTGCCGAGAGAACATGGGTTTGCGCCGACGAAGCCAGTTTTTTGACCAGCTTCGCTCAGCGCTGGGTGACACCCTCCTCACGGTGCTGGGATGTGGTCTGGGCACCGGCTGTTAAGGTCCATTCGGCTCCTGGTGCAATTCGTTCTTTGCAGCTCGTACCTCGCCAAACTCGCATAGGCGGCGGAAATGGCGGAAGCGCTTTCTGAATATCTTTGGCCATCAGTGGCATACCTGGTCACCGGGGTTGTCCATGCCCTGTTGCTGCTGGGGCTGGTCGCTGTTGGCACCGTGATATTCATCTGGATGGAGCGGAAGATCGCCGGGCGAATTCAGGACCGGCTGGGTCCCACTCGTGTCGGCGGCAAATTCGGCTGGCTGCAAACCGTGGCCGATGGCCTGAAGCTGGCCACCAAAGAAGACACCATGCCACGGGATGCCGACCCGATTCTGTTTAAGTTGGCTCCCTACATTGGCTTGTGCGCATCGTACGCCACGTTCATCGTCTTGCCCTTCGCTACTGGTTGGGCTGCGGTGAGTTCCTCAATTTCGATATTCTTGATCATCGCGATCTTGGGCCTTGAGGTCTTCAGCGTGATCTTGGCCGGATATGCCTCTGGCAGTAAGTGGTCGCTCTTTGGCGGCATGCGTGAAGCCGCACAAGTGGTCAGCTATGAAGTGCCGCTGGGGTTGTGTGTGCTGGTGCCGGTGATGATTGCCGGGACGATGGACCTCAACGCGATTGGCGAAATGCAGCGCGGCTGGTTCACCAACTGGCTGGTCTTTCACGATCCTTTCACGTTCATTGTTTTCTGGGTCTATTTGACTTGTGCAACGGCCAGCGTGAACCGCGCGCCGTTTGACCTGGCCGAAGCCGAAAGCGAATTGGTCGCTGGCTTCCACACGGAATACTCCGGCGTTCGCTGGAGCGTATTCTTCATGGCCGAATACAACTCGATGCTGTTGGTCAGCATGTTGGCCAGCATCTTGTTTCTGGGTGGCTGGCATGGTCCGCTGCCGGTCTTTGATTGGGCGGGCATTGCTTATGAGAGCGCCGCCTCGCCGTTCAGTTGGGGTGGGTTCTTGGCCAATGTGTTTGGCATCGCCAATCTCATCCTCAAAGGCTTCCTGGGCGTGGCCGTGATGATGTGGGTTCGCTGGACGCTGCCCCGCCTGCGCATTGATCAGGTCATGCGCACATGCTTGAAATACTGCACGCCGATTGCGTGCTTCTGTTTCCTGGGAGCGGCCATCTGGTGTTGGGCGTTCCCCGGCGGCGTTTTGCTCAAGCCTGCACCTTTCGCTGGTGTTCGCGAGACGGACGAGATGATCTTTACGCTCAGTGCGGAAGCGACAGACGGCGTTGCGAATTCCTCCGGTGAAGAGGCAGACGCCGGCGAAGCAGCTACTGGTGAAGTAGCCGCGAGCGAACAGGGCGAGCCTGCCGCTCAACAGCCGAATTCAGTGGATTCAAATGCCACTCCTGAGCCGGCGGCGCTGGCGGGAGGGGAGCAATAATGGAAGGCGTCAACTGGCATTCGTTCTATTTTCTGCTGTTTGGGATGACAGCCTGCGTCTTCGCAGTGGCGGTCGTTCTGACAGGCAGCATTGTGCGAATGGCCTTTTACTTGACCTTGTGTTTGGGCGCAACCGCCGGCTTGTTTTTCCTGGCTGGAGCCGGTTTTGTCGGCGCGATGCAGCTGTTGATTTATGTCGGCGGAACGCTGGTGCTGCTGATCTTTGGCGTGATGCTCACCGCACAAGGTCCATTTGTGAGCATGAAAACGCGGGCTGGCGAATGGGTTGTCGGTGGCGTTGTTGGCGCCATGCTGTTGGGCTTGCTGCTTCAGGCGGCTTTTCGCGTTGATGATTGGATGGGGCCAGATCCTGGCGTGGCTTCAGCCGCAATGGAAAAGACTCCGCCTGGCGAATTGGGCATTCGATTGTTGGGTAAACCCGGCGATAACGAACAGGCGGTTGGCTTTGAGTCCGGCTACTTGTTGCCGTTTGAAATTGTGTCCGTGCATTTGTTGGTCGTGCTGATTGGGTCGGCCTACCTCGCCCGAACAAAACGTCGACGGCGGGCAACCGACGCTGCCGAAGCAGAAGAGTCATAGCAATTGCCGGTGGCTCTGAAGAAAGTCGATCAGAAAAAGCCGTCTAAGCGAATTCGATTTCGAGCAAAACGAATTTTGAAATGAATCTCCTTGCCGAACCTGTTGGCGCTTCGCACTTCATGGCCGTTGGCGCCGTGATGTTTGTGTGCGGTGTGGTCTGCATGGCCACCAAGCGCAATGGTTTGGGCATCCTGATGGGGATTGAGTTGGTGCTCAACGGCGCGAACCTGAACTTCGTCGCCTTCAGCAGCGAGTTTCTCCGACGCAATACGGAGTATGCCCTGGGGGTGGATGGGCAGTTGATTGCGTTGTTCGTGATTGTGCTGGCCGCCGCGGAAGCAGCCGTGGCTTTGGCGATTGCGCTCAACTATTACAACAACCACGCCACGATCGACGTTGATCGGGCTGATGAGCTGAAAGGCTAGAGGGAACCTTGGACTACTTGCCGACGATTTTGGGAGCCGCGGTCCTGTTGCCGCTGATCTCGTTCGTTGTGATCGTGCTGTTCGGCGCGGCCATGCGCAAAGCCCACGTCCCCACCAACTACATCGCCACTGGCGCTATCGTCGGATCGTTCGTGCTCTCATTCACGGCCATGTGCATCTGGCTGTCCGTCAACGGCATGCCGGAAGTGCATGAGCATCATGCCGAGCATGCGGAGCCGCACGGCGATTCCGGAGATCATGACGCCGAAGATCACGGCGCAGATGATCATGCTGCAGACGATCATGCGGCCAACAGCACCCCAGGCGATGGCTCGCAATTCATTTCGCTGCAAGATGAAACAACTGGCGGGTCAAGTGAAAACGCCCATCATGGCGCTGATGCTCTTGCCGACGATTGGTATTCCATCAGTCCGCCAGGCATGCCGACCATCGGCATTGGTTATTACATCGATACGTTGACCGTTGTGATGTTCGTAATGGTCACGTTCATTGCTTCATGCATTCACTTCTATGCCGCCGGCTACATGCATGAAGAACTGCATGACGTGACTGACCATGAAGTCACGCTCGCGGATGGCAAGCATCTGCATCGCCCTGGGCGGTTCCATCGGTTCTTCCAGTACTTGTCGCTGTTTTGTTTCAGCATGCTAGGGCTGGTGATCGCCGGCAACGTGCTGATGGTGTTTGTGTTTTGGGAGCTTGTCGGCGTTTGTTCGTACTTCCTGATCGGCTTCTATATCGAACGCAAGTCCGCCAGCAACGCGGCCAACAAAGCGTTCATCATGAACCGAGTTGGCGACTTTGGCATGTTGATTGGCCTCGCCGCCGTTTGGGCCTGCTTTGGCACCTTCGCTTTTGGCGATATGGAAGTGGAGCACGAAGGCGAACATGTCACGCAAGCCGGGCTGTTCAGCATGGTTCGCTCCGGGCCGCATCATGAGATAGAAACAACGGACGATGGGCTCGTCGAAGTCGGTCCCGCCATTGCGCATGCGGCCGCCGGGCAAGAAGAAAATGAACAGAATGACGCAACCAACACGGAAGACGGCGAAGCGGAAGATGGCGAAGGCGAATCGGCCGTTGGAGCGGTTATCAAAGAGCCTTCGAACTTTGCCTATGGTCTGTTGATTGTCGCAGGGTTGGGCATCTTTTGCGGCTGTGTTGGCAAAAGCGCGCAGTTCCCGCTGCAAACGTGGTTGCCTGACGCGATGGAAGGCCCCACACCGGTCTCCGCGTTGGTCCACTCCGCCACGATGGTCGCGGCCGGCGTTTATCTGGTGGGCCGGTTCTACCCGATGTTCACGCCTGAGGTGTTGCTGATCATCGCGTATGTCGGCGGCATCACGCTGTTCATGGCGGCCACCATCGCCATCACGGCGACTGATATCAAACGCGTCCTGGCATATTCCACCGTCAGTCAACTGGGCTACATGATGTTGGCGCTGGGGATTGGTGGTTGGGTGGCCGGTCTGTTCCACCTGATCACGCATGCGTTCTTCAAGAGCTTGTTGTTCATGTGCTCCGGCTCCGTGATTCACGCCTGTCATACCAACGAGATGACAGAGATGGGCGGATTGCGGAAGAAGATGCCCTGGACCGCTTACACGATGCTGGTTGGCTGTTTGGCGATTGCCGGAGCCGGTGTTCCGTTTGTGATCGGGCTTTCCGGCTATTACTCCAAAGACGCAATCATTGCTCAGGCGATCAGCTTCACGAACGTCAATCCGGCTCACAAGGTGTTGTTCTTTGTGGCTGCCGGCGGCGCGGCGATTACCGCGTTTTATATGTTCCGGCTTTGGTTTATGACCTTCGCTGGCAAGCCTCGTGATCAACACGTCTTTGATCACGCGCACGAATCTCCCAAGGTGATGTACGTGCCGCTTGTGGTCCTGGCCGTGTTGGCTGTGTGCGTTGGCTGGTCCATTCCCATGGGAACAAGCGAAGCCACCGGCGCGGAGCAACAACTTGGCGTGTCCGCGCTTTTGGAAACCGCTCGCCCTGTAGGTACGGTTGATGGCGCTGGAACCGGCGTCGATTGGGAAGTTGTCTATCCCGCGGAAGCTGATTCGCACGCGGAAGAAATCCACATTACCGCCACCATGGTCGCTTTTGGCACTGCGGTCGCTGGCTTCTTGCTGGCGTTCGTGATGTATGGCTTGCGGCGCATCAGTGCCGATGAAGTGGCCAAACAATTCGCGCCTGTTCATGGCTTCTTGCGCAACAAATGGTACTTCGATGAGCTGTACCACATTCTGTTTTTCAAACCTACGCACTTTGTGGCCAAGCTGGTCGCCCGGTTTGACCGCCGCGCGATTGATTGGGTGATCGACGGCACGGCCAAGGTCGCACGGAAGGTCTCCGACACTGGCGACGCCATCATTGACAAAGGCCTTATTGATGGGCTGGTCAACTTGATGGCCGGATGGATCTATTCGGTCGCCAGTTGGTTCCGCAATGTGCAAACCGGCAAGCTCCGGCAATACGTGTTGTTCATCGTCCTGGGCACCGTGGTGCTGTTCGTAATTATTGAATACAGCAGTTTCCTGGGTTCCGGACATTAGCGTTTGCTGCGGACTTTCACTTTCGTTCAACCTGTCAGCGATTCCAACGAATCAACCATCGCTTCCATGACGCCAATCATTCTTCTCAGCCTGGTGGTTTTCCTCCCAACCTTGGGCGCCTTGGTTGTGGCGTTAGTCATTCCCAAAGACAATCCGGACGCGGCCAAGACGTTCTCGTTGGCGGTGACCGCGGTTGTGTTTGCGCTGACCATCTACATGGCCATCCCCGGAACTTCGGATTCCGCCGGGTTCGAGACCGGCGTGGCCGAGATGCAGAAGACGTTCAATGTGCCGTGGATTGAATCGTTCAACATTCAATACTTCATGGGCACAGATGGCATCAGCTTTCCGCTGGTGTTGCTGACCTCGTTCATCACCATGCTGGCGATGTGGGCCAGTTGGCCCATCAACAAGCACGTTAAAGCCTATTGCGTGCTGTTTCTCTTGCTGGAAACCGGTGTGCTGGGCGTGTTCCTGGCGCTGGACTTCTTCCTGTTCTATGTGTTCTGGGAAGTGATGCTCCTGCCCATGTACTTCCTCATTGGAGTATGGGGCGGTCCCCGGCGAGAATACGCGGCCATCAAGTTCTTTCTCTACACGCTCTTTGGCGGCGTGTTGATGCTCGTTGCCCTGTTGATGTTGTACTTCAACAGTGACATGAAAGAACTCGCCAAGGCTTCGGACTTGTACGGCAATCAAAACGCGGCCGTCAGTTGGGCAGATCTTCACGCCCCTGATTCCGTCTTTGCCGATATCGGCTATTTCCGCACCAGCGGCGAAGAAGCCAACCAACAGGTGGCGTTCCAGCGATGTGCCGATGCGGCAGCTGCAAGCGAGCCGCTTTCGATCACGTTTGAAAAGACAGGCGATGCCCTGAATGTCGCCGTGGTTGACTCGGCCGATGAAAGCGGCAAGTCGATTCACGTCACTTGGAATGACCAACCCACCGCTGCGGAACTTGCCGCCGCCGTGAATGCCAACACGGAGGCCCATGCGCTTGTTGAAGCCACGACATTTGGCGATGGCAGCGGCGTGGTGGAAGTTGACGATGCCGGCGCCGGTGGCAAAACAATCATGCCTGCCTTCGAGGCGGACGAGGACGTTGGCGTCCACACGTTCAACATCTTGGCGCTCACCGCCATGGGTCAACACACCGGCTTGTTCAACCAAGAAGTGTGGAACGTTGAGATTCAGACTTGGGCTTTCATTCTGCTCTTCATTGGTTTTGCCATCAAAGTGCCCATTGTTCCGGTGCACACGTGGCTGCCTGACGCACATGTGGAAGCACCCACACCCATCTCCATGATCCTGGCCGGCATTCTGTTGAAGCTGGGCGGCTACGGCATCATTCGCATTTGCTATCCCATTTGTCCTTCCGCCGGTTATGAACTGGCCTGGTGGGTTTGCGGGATTGGTGTGGTCAGCATGGTGTATGGAGCCTTCGCGGCCCTGGCACAACGCGACTTCAAACGCCTTGTTGCGTACAGCTCCGTCAGCCACATGGGCTATGTCATCCTGGGAATGGGTGTTGTCAGCATGGCCGCGGGAAGCGGCGGCGTTTATGACACAACCGGATGGAAGTTGGGCATGAACGGCGCCATGTTCCAGATGATCGCCCACGGGATTTCTTCCGCCGGGATGTTCTTCCTGGTTGGCGTGGTTTATGACCGCGTGCATCACCGCAACTTGAACGAGTTCGGCGGTCTGTTCGCCAAGATGCCTGTCTATGGCGGAACTTCGATTGTCATCTTCTTTGCCGGAATGGGCTTGCCTGGCTTGTGCGGTTTCATTGGCGAAGTCTATGTCACGCTGTCCGCCTGGAGCTTCAGTTACACGCTGGCAATTGTGGCCGCGTCCGTTGTCATCTTCACGGCTGGCTACATTCTGTGGACGGTGCAGCGCGTGTTCCTGGGTCCGGAATACAAAGGTCCGCATCCCGAAGCGCTCACGCCGATGACCGTTCGCGAGAAGCTGATTGTCACGCCGCTGATTGCCTTCGCAATTCTGTTTGGCGTCTATCCCAGCGCAATCTGGAATTACATGTCGCCCAGCGTCAACGCAGTGGTGGACAACAATGTCGCCTGGAAGATTCGCCAGGATGAAGCCGCGGAACAACCCGTCGCGGCGAACACGGAAGAAAATGGCGATGCCGACAACGGTAATGATGGAGCTGGCGAAGCCGTCAATAACGAACAACCGTAGCCTGCATTTTTGCACGCCGGCCAACTGAAAACACAACGATTGCCCAAACACAACTGACACAACAACGCCGTGGGATTTCACGATCAAATTAGCAGTCTTGTTGAAGACACGCAGCGGTCGCTGGCGATGTTTGGGCCGGAGCTGACGCTGTGCGGCACCATTGTGCTGTTGCTGTTGTCTCGTTTGATCCTGGGTGATCGACTCTCGTCCACCCTGGTGGCTTTCGCCGGCACGGTGGTGGCCTTGATCTTTGCGTTGTTCAGTTGGAATGAGATCGCCGGCACTTCGCAGGAAGCTTTCACCGGAATGCTGGTGGTGGACACGTTCACCGTGTTCTTCCGCATCTTCCTGATGGCTTTCGGCGTCTTGTTTGTGATCTTCACCTGGCGCTCCGGCATTCCCGACAAAGAAGACGCGGCCGATTTCTACACGCTGGCGCTTGGCTCGCTGTTGGGCATGTGCCTGATGGTCTCGGCCAACCACTTGCTGATTGTTTTCCTGGCTGTCGAGATGGCGAGCGTTCCTTCGTATGTGCTCGCCGGCATCCTTAAAGGTCGCCGCAAATCCAGCGAAGCCGCGCTCAAGTTCGCCGTTTATGGAGCAGGCGCCGCCGGAATCATGCTGTATGGCATCAGCCTGATTGCCGGGATTGTTGGAACGGTTCATCTTCCTTCCGCCGGGCAATCGCTCGCCAACATCATGGCAAACGATCCTTCCGGTGGTGTCCTTTGGGTCTTGGGCTTGGGCGGATTGATGATCATGGTAGGGCTTGCGTTCAAGCTCTCCGCCGTGCCGTTCCACTTTTGGGCCCCGGACGTTTTTGAAGGCGCTGCCGCGGAAATCGGTGGGTTCCTTTCGGTCGCATCCAAAGCCGCCGCCATCGGGCTGCTGGTGCGAATGGCTGTTGGCTTTGGTTATGCGGAAGAACCGCAACATGCCGAGCCGGTCGCACAACAAGCCGCTTCGCAACAGGCCCTCGCGGATCAATCCCCAGGCACTAATGCGGCTGCAGCCAACCCGGAAGACGGCGTCTTTGTTTCGACCAATTCGGCGCAAGACGGCGCGCAACAACCTAGCGATAACGAACAAGAAAACACGAGCGAGCAAACTCCGGCGAATGACGGCGCTGAGGACGATGGTGCTGCCGCTGAAGCTCCATCGGAAGATGCCGCGCACACGGCCGATTCTCTGGCCCCGGTCCGAACATACATTTCGTATCTTGTTGGTTTGCTGGCGGCCATCACGTGCACGTTCGGCAACATGGCCGCTTATGGACAAACCAACATCAAACGTCTCTTGGCGTATTCCACGATCGCCCATGCCGGCTACATGATGTTTGCCGTGGCGGGCGCGTTGCCGCTGATTGGCACATCCACAAGCAACGCGGAATACCACATCGCCTCGCTGGCGTTTTATGTGGTGACCTACCTGTTCATGAATCTCACGGCGTTTGCCATTGTGGCCTTCATGCGAAACCGCACAGGCAGCGAAGAGATTTCCGATTACGCAGGCTTGATTCGCACAAGCCCCGGCTTGGTCGTCTGCTTCTCCATCATCTTGATGAGCCTGATTGGCTTGCCGCCTTTGGCCGGTTTTGCCGCCAAGTATGTCGTCTTTTCGACGTTGGCCGAATCCGGTTTGATGTTGTTGTTGATGATTGGGGCGATCAACACGGTGATCAGCCTGTTCTATTATCTGCGGGTTGTGAAGGCGATGTGCCTTGAAGAACCAGCCGAGGGCCAGCAGCCGGTGACGTTCCCCATTTGGAAAAGCGTTGATGGGTGGTTTGTCCTTGTGTTAACGTTGCCTGTTGTGGTCTTTGGAGTCTTCTGGGGACCATTGCATGATTGGGCACTGGCCGCATGTCGGGACTTGCTTCCTTGACGAATGCTTGCTTGTTTGGCTTACTCCCCAAGCGAAGCCGTGATTGCTAAGCTTGAAGCATCCAGAGGTTGATTAACGTTGTTGGCTTTCGCGTCATCTATGAGCAATCCGGAAACACTGCGCCAGTTGAACCGCCTGCTGACGATCGAATTTCGATCGTTGCCGATGTATCTGCACGATGCGGACCCTTGGGCTTCTTCCTCGGAAGATGTCACCAGCGACACATTGGCGAACATCATTGCGGATCAAATGCAAATGTCGCAGCGGATTGCCGGCTACATCCAAGAGTTGGATGAAGCGCCGACGCCCGGTGAGTTTCCCATGGAATTCACCGACTTGCATTTTCTCTCGTTGGACTATCTGCGCAACGAGTTGTTGCGGCATCAGCAAATCGCCATCAGCGAATTGGAAGAATGCGTTGCCGCGCTGGCTGATGATCGTGACGCTCGCCAGCTGGCGGAAGAAGCGCTGGGCATGGAGCGTGCCCATTTGGAAGCGCTTGAGCAAGCCGCTGCGCAACCAGCGGCCGCTGGCTAGCGGAATTCTACGTTTTGTCCCTTGCCGGAATCTCGCGTCTTGCGGGCATCTTACGTCTTGCGAAGATCTCGCCTGCAAGTTGCCTGCGCTCAATAGGCGGATTCCGCCGGGCGTCCAGCATATCCGGCTTGTTGATTTTGCTGAGCTGGTCCCGCATTCATCGGCGTCAAGGGCGGTGGACCGTGCTTGACGCTGAGATAATCGGGCGCGGCGTGTCCGCCTGCGGCACACGTGGCACAGCCATCGGGCGAATGTGTATGTCCGGCTGCAAGCTGATATGACGGGCTCGACTCGAACTTGCCGGTGGTGACAAAGTTCTGCATGGATTCGCAGCCGCCGGTCGATAGCAACAGCGCGGACAGGATAGTCAACGTTCGCTTGCTCATGATCATGCTCGTCGCGCGATCGTGATCGCGGCTTGAATTTGGGGGATAAGGAATCGCAGCTGTCCATTGCAGCCGAAATTGTTGCCGCCGGAATCGTTGCAACTGACTTGCCGTCGGCAAACGAACCAACCTGGTCGATGCACTTGGCAAACCAACCTGGCGAAACCCCCCGCCGCGGCGCAGTTTGTGGGGCTAAGTACCGGGTTCCTCGCCTGGCGTCAACGAGACTTTCAGCAAGCGTGATGTCACTGCAGGCATGATGACTGGATGCATCGTGAATGATGGCATCGTGACTGCAGCAATCGCCGGCAACGAGAATTCCACGCTGGGGAACAGGCGCTACTTCGAGTGCTTGTCCAGCCAAATGGCCAGGCCGCGAATCAAGCTTGCGCCAATCATGCCGCCCAGCGGCAGCGCATAGATCATCATCTTGGCATCCGAGGCGCTGACGGACTTCATCCGCACCAACCCGCCACAAGCCGCTGCCATGAGGATGAACAAGGTGAAAATGAACAGCAAAGTTCCTACGCCAAAACGCAGCCCTGGCGTGGGCTGTTGCTCGGGCGGAACTCCATGTTGCGAAGGATCGCTGCTCATTTGACGGGAAAGAATCTCTCCAAAGCCAACATGCGGTTACTCTGGCAGAGCCCGGCGGGTTGGCGGAATTGTCGCGGCTGCCGTTGGCGACGGAACCAAGAGTGGGTGTTCTCCAATTCTCACTGAATTGATTGCGGGACGCAATTGTCCGTGAGAGGCTTTCATCGCTTGACTGCTGGACAATTCCATTTCGGCAACCTAAGTTCAATTCCGCCCCAAGTTTAAGTTGGTTTCCGGCTGCCGGATTTGAGTGTTTCCACCGATGTTGCTCCTCGCCAATTTTGCCTTCTCCGATGTCCCGTTGTGGGCATGGATGGTGTGGCTGTTTGTGGTTGGCGCGTGCATCGGCAGTTTCTTGAATGTGGTGATTTATCGCGTGCCGGCGGGAAAGAGTCTGATCCGGCCTGGCTCGCATTGCCCTAAGTGCAACAAGCCCATTCGCGCTCGTCACAATATCCCCATCTTCGGCTGGCTGATGTTGCGGGGAAAGTGCCACGATTGCGCAGCTCCGATCTCGGTTCGGTATCCATTGGTGGAGCTGGCCGTGGGCACCATCTTTGTGGTGCTTGCCGGTTTGATCCTGGGCACCAACGCCATGCACTTGCCGCAGAGTTTGCGTTCCACGGTTAAGAACTATGCAGCCGAAGATGTCTGGCAGTGGCAGACCGTCTTGTTTGCGTATCACACTGTCTTGGCTTGTTTCTTGATCTCCGCCGGCCTGATCGCATTCGATGAAATGCGTCAAAAGGCCAAGTTGGCTGGCTTTGCCGCGTTCATTGGTTTGGCGATGCCGCTGTTTTGGCCATGGTTGCGACCGACGCACTTCTTGGCGCAGCACGAAGAGTTCGGCCGTGTCTTTGTGGCGATCTGGGACGGCATCTTTGGTTTCGCGGCCGGGATTGTGATTGGGTATCTGGTTGCGTTCGCCAGAAAAAGCCGCCGAAGTTTTCGTGCGGACATCATGTCCGTCCTCGCCGTGATTGGAGCTTTTCTGGGCTGGCAAGCGGTGATGACCATTTCCGTGGCGGCGGCGGTCGCCGAGTTGGGGCGGCGGTGGTCGACGACCCACGCAACATCCAAGAATCCCGCGCCGTGGATTTCCGTGGCGGCATTCTTTGCCGGAGTGCATTTGTTTGCCTGGCGGTGGGTTGCCGTCTACTCGTATGACCAGACCGAGACGACGCAGGGAATCATCACGGTGGTGATGCTGGCGATCATCTTGATTTGTTCTTGGGGGCATCAGAAAGTCCTTCCGGCCGATGGTGATAGCAGTGACGATTCCGACTCGGCCGCTGATCGTCGTAAAGCAGCGATGCGCGACAAGCCCACCAAGAATCGCAAGGCATGACGCGGTCGCATCGACATAGCGTTTCCGTGCGGCTGGCCATCATCGGCGCCGGCAAAGTGGCCGCTGACCATCATGTGCCGGGGATCGCCATTGATCCGCGTTGCGAATTGGTGGCCGTCTGCGACACCGACAAGCAACTCGTGGATCGCCGTCAGGCCGAGTGGCAAGTTTCCCTGGCGACGGATCGCCCGGAACGCATTCTGGATGATCCTGCGATTGATGGTGTGATCATCGCCACGCCCAATGCGTCGCATGGCTCGTTGTCTTTGGCGGCAATTGCCGCTGGCAAACATGTGATGTGCGAGAAGCCGCTGGGGCTCTCCGCGGAAGAAGCGCAGAGCATGTATCTCGCCGCCAAAGCTGCCGGCATTGTGCACATGACCGCTTTCACATATCGCTTCGCCCCGGCGATGCGCTACTTGCGGCACCTGTTGACTTCCGGCGACCTTGGCGAGCCGCGTCATTTTCGCTCGCAACGTTTCCTGGACTGGCCGGAAACCAGTTGGGGGTGGAGGCAATCCAAATCGCTGGCCGGAGCCGGCGACTTGTATGACATGACCATCCACCGGATCGACTTTGGGTTGGACTTGCTCGGACCGCTCGATGGCGTCTTTGGCAAGTTGGCCCAATTCTGTCCCCGCGCAAGCACACCTGATGGCCAGGAATGTGCGCCTTCTGAAGTTGATGATTGGTCGAGCATCATTGGTCGCTTTGCCAGCGGAGCAACTGGCGTCTGGGAAGGGACCACGCTGGCGAAGGGGTATGGTGGCGGCGGCTTGGGCCATGATTGGGCCGAGATTAACGGTTCGGCAGGGACGGCCATTTACCGGTTGCATAAAGCGCATACTTTGCTGCTGGGCAGGCCCGGCGGTGAATTGGAAGAGATCTCGGTGCCGGATAAGTGGCTCAAACCACCAGACAGCCCACGCGAACCTGCCGCCGCGGCGCCAGGCGTTGGATTTCGGCAGGACCTGGTGTGGGAGTTTGTCTCCGCGATTCGTGAGGGGCGGGACGCGACGCCTTCGTTCTGTGATGGTTGGGCAGCGCAGGTGGTTGCGGACGCGGCAATTCAGTCTGATTTGTCGGGCTCGTGGGTCGAAATCACTCAGGAAAAGGCGTAAGCTGGGGAGCTTTGGTACCCAAGAGTCATTCCGCTTCATCAAGTCAATCCGGCTTATCCAGCCATGGCGTTTCCGGTTGCTTCGGTGTGACCGAAACTCTTGGCTGACCGTTGAGGAAGTTGCCACCGCGCGTTCACCTTCCGCCATATGCAAAACACTGAACTCCATTTCCAGCGATCCCCGGTTCGCACGCTGACTGGCGCGCGAATCTTGGCGACCGGAAGCTATGCGCCGGAACGCGTTGTCACCAACGCGGAACTTCGCGAACGGTATGGATTTGACGAAGACTGGATTGTGCAGCGAACCGGCATTCAGGAGCGCCGCTTCGCCGCGCCGGACGAAGCCACCAGCGATCTGGCTGTGAATGCCGCAAAGCAATGCATTGAGCGTTCTGGTGTTGATCCCTCTGAGATTGATCTGGTCATTGTGGCGACCTTCACGCCGGACGTTTATCTTCCGGCCACGGCTTGTCTGGTGCAGGAAAAGCTGGGTCTGCAATGCGCGGCGATGGATCTGCAAGCGGCATGCAGCGGCTTTGTCTATGGTTTGGTCACGGCGATGAACTTTGTGCTTGGCGGCGGAGCACGGCACGCCTTGGTGATTGGCGCGGAGATTATCTCGCGATTCATCAACCCGGCAGACACAGGCACATATCCACTCTTTGGCGATGGAGCCGGTGCCGCGCTGGTAGGTAAGGGTAGTCCCGAGCAGGGGTTCCTTTCGTACACAATGGGTTCGGACGGTTCCGGTTCTGGTTTGATTACGCTGCCGCTGGGCGGTTCGCGGACGCAAGTCACGGCTGCGGATGTTTCGGATCGCAAACATTGTTTGTTCATGAATGGGCGGCCTGTCTTCAAATGGGCCATTCGATTGGTGAACGATACGGTTAACGATGTCGTCGCCCACGCGGGTTTGGAAATCAACGACATCAAGACGTTTATCGCGCATCAGGCGAACACGCGGATTCTGGATTCGGCGATTGACCAACTCGGCATCGATCGCGAAAAGGTATTCATGAACCTTTGCCGCTATGGCAACACCTCTGCCGCCAGCGTTCCTTTGGCATTGGACGAAGCTCACACCGCAGGGCGGTTTGGTCCTGGTGACCTGGTGCTGCTGAGCGGGTTTGGCGCTGGCCTGGCCTGGGCAACAGGCGTATTTCGCTGGTAAATGCGAACTTTCGCGGCCAGATAATCTTCGTGCGAAGTGATTTCTCGCGCGTTGAAAACCTTTCCGCACGCGTTGGAAACCTTTCCCCATGCGGCCGAAACCTTTTTGGACGCGTTGAAAACCTTTTCCGAAGCGTCGGAAAGGTTTCCGGCAGAGACTTTGTAAGGGTCAAACGACTTTGATGGCGATTGGTCTGCCCCGGTGAAGTCATCTTTGGTCCTCTGCTGGTTTGGAATTGTTGTTGGCTGGTGGTGATTTTGAGTTCGCGTTGTATGCGCACACGTTGAGCCCAATGCACGCTGTGCATTCTTTTGAGGAAGGCGACTTTGCGCATCAACCAATGCGCGGATTTTCCCCCTGCTAATAAGTAAGGGTTTTGAACGCCCAGATTTGCAGAGAAAACAAAATTTTTTCTGGGCGGGATGGAGGGTTGATGAAGACGTGTGCTCCGAAAGGACCGGGGCTTCCCTCGCTGCGCTCAGTCCAGCCACCGGGCACCGCAGCATCAAGCTCGCGCGCGGAACAGGATGCGCGAAACGTTCGCTTCATGGAGGCACATTCGTCGCCGTTTCGCCCTAACATTGCCGAGGCAATCTGCGAGAATGCGGCTTACCAGTTTCTTTAGTTGCTCTTTGTTTGCCTGCTGCCGTGACAGAAAACGCTAACATTGCCAGGCGTCCGATTTCGCCGGGGCTACGTGTTCTGGTCACCGGGGCGAACGGATTTCTCGGCGGCGCCGTTGCCAAGCTGCTTGTCGAGCACGGCTGCAACGTCAAGGCCGGCTATCGTCGCCAACCGGTTGAGCCGGCGGAGCGACTGGAACCGACCAAGCTGGATGTTCGCAATCTTGATCAAGCGACGGCCGCTTGCGCTGACATTGACGCGGTGATTCACGTGGCGGGACAGACAGGCTTGTGGGGCCCTTGGGATGAGTATTTTCAAAACAATGTCGTTGGTACGCGCAACATCATTCAAGCGTGTCAAAAACATGGCGTGCAGAAACTCGTTTGCACCAGCAGCCCTAGCGTGACCTTTGACGGCGGCGATCAATGCAACGTTGACGAGTCCGCGCCGTATCCGGAACAGTGGCTTTGTGCTTATCCGCGTTCCAAGGCGATGGCCGAGCAAGAAGTCCTGGCGGCGAATAGCGATGAACTGCTGACTTGTGCTTTACGACCCCATTTGATCTGGGGGCCAGGCGATGAGCAGTTGGTCCCGGAACTTGTCCGACGCACATTTGCCGGACGGCTCCGACAAATCGGCGACGGCGAGAATCTTATCGATGTGACGCATATCGACAATGCCGCGGACGCCCACGTGGCGGCGCTTCAGGCTTTGGAGCCTGGCGCGGCCGCTTGCGGGAAGGCGTATTTCATCAGCCAAAGCGATCCAGTGAATTGCTGGGAGTGGATTGGCGAGGTCGTGCAGCTCTTCGGTGCGAAGATGACAAAGCGGCCGGTTTCCGCAAGAACGGCAATGAAGGCGGCGGCGACGTTTGAGTTTGTCTACAAGACGTTCCGCATTCGTCGCCAGCCATTGCTGACGCGGTTCCTTGTGGCTCAACTGAGCACGTCACACTATTTCGACAATTCCGCAGCTCAGCGCGACTTGGGATACGAGCCTGTCACCAGCATGCAAGACGGCTTGGAGCAATTGGCGAAAACTGCCTCCAGCCCGGCCTGACGGCAGCAATGGCTGCCCCACCGTGAAGTTGGCATGTGGACTGTGCGAAGGTTCGCCTGCTGAATCCTGCTGGCATTCTTGGGCCGGGTAGGATTGAACCTCGGGCCGGTCCGTACGAATGCCCAATCTCGTGACAAGTGGCAGCTTCAATAAGTGCCTGCCGGATATGCCATTGCGCTGACGGGTACAGCTGGGAATGCCGCTTGCATTGAAAGCGAAGAAAAAGAGAACCTCAGCCCTGGGTGCCTTGTCCTCTTTGGCAATGCCGCACAGTGTCGTCGCGGCATGTGTATCGTCCCACAATTCTCGTCGCCAAGCGTTGCTGGCTGAATTGGGTTGGTTTGCGAATTGCTGGCTCTTTTCCTGGTGGCTGACTAGAATTGGACTGACCGCGGTGGCAGCACACAGTTGGCAAAACTTCCGCTGGCGGTTTTAGGAGGCCTGGAATTCATGACCGTTGATGGCCAGTCTTCGTTGCAACACAGTGTGTTGGTCTTGAATCGTTGCTACATGGCGGTTCAGGTTGTTGGTTTGCGCCGCGCGATTTGTTTGCTCTTCCGCGAATTGGCGGAAATTGTGCATCATGAGGACGGCCAATACGCAAACTACGATTTCGACTCGTGGTTGACGCTTAGCGAACTGACAGCGGACGAAGACGCAGGCAAGGGCGAGTGGATCCGCTCCGTTAACTTCGCGTTTCGTATTCCTCGTGTTGTGCGATTGCTGGAATACGACCGGGTTCCCAAGCGGACGCTGCGGTTCAGCCGGCGGAATATCTTCGCTCGCGATGGTCACCGCTGCATGTACTGCGGCAGCCGTTTTCCACTCAGCGAGTTGAGCCTGGACCACGTTATGCCCAAGAGCCGCGGCGGTCCCACGAGCTGGGAAAATGTTGTTTCCAGTTGTGTGCGGTGCAATGTTCGCAAGGGCGGTCGCACGCCGCAGGAAGCACGGATGAAGCTCGTCAAGGAGCCTGTCCGTCCCAAGCGCAGCCCCATGTTGGGCGTCAAGCTCTCCAATCCCAAGTACTCCGTCTGGCGTCCTTGGTTGGAAAGCTCCAGCGTAGCTGTTGACGTTTAACGTTGCGGCAAACGCTTTGCTTCAGTGATTGTCAAACAAAACAGGGCGGCAAGCCAAGGTAGCTTGTCGCCCTGTTCTCATTGTGTGACGGCGAATGGCCTCGATCACTTTGACGCTTGCGTGGCTTCCAACTACGATGGGCCAACGCGCTTTCGCCTGGTTCCTTGTGGTGCATCAATGACTTTGAGTTTCCAATCCAGATTTCTGGTTCTGGCCGCGCTCATTGTTTTTCTGCTGGCACCATCGACTTTGTGGGCTCAGGATTCCAATCAGCAGGCGGCGGAATTCTCAGATCAACAGCTGGAAGACTTTGAGAACAAGATACGTCCGCTGCTGGTGCGTCATTGCTACGAATGCCACGGCCCGGACGCTGATCCGCCGCAGGGCGGTTTAAGCCTGGCAACTCGCGCATCCGCTTTGGCGGGTGGCGATACCGGGCCGGCGATTGTGCCGGGGGACCCCAAGGCGAGTTTGCTGGTGGATGCCATTAACTATGGTGAATACTACGCGATGCCGCCATCGACGAAGTTGCCCCAGGAAGAGATCGACGTCATCACAAATTGGGTGAAGTCCGGCGCTGCATGGCCGCGCGCCGAACATGGTGAAGACGCATCTCGCGTGAAAGAGTTTAATCTGGCTGAACGCCGGGATTCGCATTGGTGTTGGCAGCCGTTGAGCCCAACCGCCCCACCGGACGTACAAGATTCGGCCTGGGTTCAGGACTCGTTGGATCGCTTCATCTTGAAGCGGCTGGAAGATGCCAACATTCGGCCGGCATCGCCTGCGGATCGCCGGACGCTCATCCGCCGCGCGTATTTCGATTTGATTGGACTGCCTCCCTCACCGCAGCAGGTGCAGGACTTTGTCGATGATTCTTCGCCGGAAGCGTTTGAGAAAGTGATCGATGAGTTGTTGGAATCGCCGCGCTTTGGCGAACGTTGGGCTCGTCATTGGCTGGACCTCGCCCGATATGCGGAATCGTATGGCCACCAATACGATTACAACATGGCGCATGCCTATCAGTATCGCGACTACCTGATCCGCGCTTTCAATGAGGATGTGCCTTACAAGCAGTTGATCCAAGAGCACATTGCAGGCGATCTACTGGACGAACCGCGCCGCCATGTGACGGAAGATTACAACGAGTCCATCCTGGCGACTGCGTTTTGGTATCTCGGGCAAGCCAAGCCGAGCGCGGTCGATTCGCGAGCCAACGAAGCCGATATGATCGATGACCGCATCGACACGATGTCCAAGACGTTCCTTGGGCTGACCGTGGCGTGTGCGCGGTGCCATGACCACAAGTTCGACGCGATTTCCACGGCTGACTATTACTCGCTCGCCGGATTCTTCCAAAGCTCGCGACGACAGCTCTCAATGCTTGATCCGGGCCGCAAGATTGAGGAATCGTTCAACACCGCCAGCCAACTTGCTGATGAAGGCGATGAACTTGTTGCCGAGTTGACAGAGCGAATTATTGAACAAGCGGACTCCACGGCGTTGAGTGCATATCTGCATGCGGCAATCAACGTGTTGCGAACAACCGAGGATGCCGCCGCAATAGACGATGCGATTGACAGACTCGCCAAAGAGCAATCGCTCGATTGTGAGACACTTGCTCGGTTGATCAAAGTTCTTTCCAGCGAAGACGTCCAAGCCAGGCATCATCCGCTGCATGTCATTCACCTGGCAATTGAAGCAAAAAATGGAGTCGACATCGCGTTCGCCAACGAGATTGCCAGCGAGGCGCGAAACGCCGTTCAGCGCGAGCAGACCTGGCTTGAGAACTCGAAGTTGTTCGCCGATTTTTCCGCCGGCCTTCCGGAAGGCTGGTTTCGAACGGGCTTTGCCTTTGGTACGGATGAGTCCGCAAATGGCTATGGGATAGATGACCACGAGGCGGTTGCGTCCGCGACTGGGCCTGTTGGTCATAGCGGCGCGATCGACAGCGGTCGCTATGGCCAGGAATTCTACGGTGTCATTCGTTCACCAACATTTCGCTTGGATGATCCGCGGATCAGCTATCGCTTGCGTGGGCGGAATGCCACCATCCGCCTGATCATCGATAGCTTTTTCATGGATGAGCACCGCGACCTGCTGTATGCCGGGGCTCGTTTCCAGATCGAGCCGTCGGTAGCTTTCGGCTGGCAATCTCAGGCGAGAGATATCAAGAACCATCTCGGGGCCATGGCCCACATCGAGATCATTGACCACGGCTACGGTTCTGTTGCCGTTGATGAGATTCGGTTCTCCGCCGCGGCGCCGCAAAAACAGTCTGGCGTCTTCGATAATGAGTTGACCGATCCAAAGCGTTTTTCCGATCAAGCGTCATTGTGTGAATTGGTCGCTGCATCGCTGGTTGATGAATTAGAAGACTCCTCAAGCGCGGTTTCGTCTGACCTTGCCAATTGGCTGTGCCAAGATGAGTTGCTGGGAATGCTCATTCCGCGGGAAAGTGCTGCTTCTTGCGCAGGTGAAGGAGAAGTTACGCGAGTTGTCGCACAGCTGAAAGCCTGGCAAACGACGATCAAACAAGCTGCAGCCAAAACTCCACGTCCGATGTTGGCCATCGGCATAACGGATGGCACAGGCGAAGACGAGCGCGTCTTCATCCGGGGAAATCACAAAACGCTTGGCGAGTTGGCACCGCGTGGATTTCTTTCGGCCCTGGCAGAGAAACCATTCGACCTGCCAACCGGCAGCGGAAGACTTCAATTGGCCGCCGCGATGACCGCCGATGACAATCCACTGACCGCTCGCGTAGCAGTGAACAGAGTCTGGCATCATCTTTTCGGCCGCGGTCTTGTTGCGTCGGTCGACAACTTTGGCGCGTTGGGAGCGGCTCCAACTCATCCGGAGTTGCTGGATCACTTGGCGACGGACTTCATGGCCAATGGCTCGTCCATCAAACAGATGATCCGCAAGATTGCGCTTTCGCGGACCTATCAGATGTCGAGCACTGTTGATGGCGACGCCGATCTGCTCGATCCCAACAATGAGCTTTGGCATCGAACGCTGGTGCGGCGGTTGCAGGGCGAAGCGATACGAGATTCCATTTTGCAAGTCTCCGGCGAGTTGAACACAAAGATGTTTGGCCCGCCTGTCTCGGCGCACCTGACGGCGTTCATGACCGGCCGCGGAAGGCCGAGAAAGAGTGGGCCTGTCGATGGCGAGGGCCGTCGCACAATTTACCTGGCCGTGCGGAGAAACTTCATGTCGCCCATGATGCTGGCGTTTGATACGCCTGTTCCGCTGCATACAACGGGGCGGCGGAACATCTCCAACGTTCCAGCTCAGGCGTTGATCATGATGAACTCGCCATTTGTCAATCAACAAGCTCAAGCCTGGGCCAAGCGGTTAACTCAAACACCGGGGACAGTTGCGGAGAGAGTTGAGCAGATCTATCTGGAATCCCTGGGGCGACCTCCGCTGCCGGCCGAAGTAGAAAAGGCCGAGGAGTTCATCTCGTCGCTGGCCAAGGATTTGAAAGTTGATGAAGCTGAAATATCCAACAGCGTTGAAATCTGGGAGCAGTATTGCCATCTCGTCTTCAATCTCAAAGAGTTTGTTTTCCTGTACTGATTGAGGACGATGATTCGCCCAACGGCTGATGTGTTGAGGAGCACTTTCACAAGATCGCAATGACAAAGCCATCTCACTGCCGACGATTCCGCCCGGTGAGCATGTCGCGCCGCAGCATGCTGCGCAACACGGCTTGTGGTTTTGGCTCCGTCGCTCTGGCCGCATTACTGGCCGATGAAAGTTACGCTGGCCGCTTGCTTGGACCGAATTCGAACGAAGATGGAGATCCAACTCCACACGCCACAGTCCCGCAGTCAACAATTCCCCATACAAAGCCAAGAGCCAAGCGTGTCATCTTCCTGTATATGGATGGAGGGCCATCCCAGGTTGATTCGTTCGATCCCAAGCCAGCGTTAGATCGCGAGCATGGGAAGCCGTTCAAGATGAAGATTGAGCCCACTCAGTTCAATAACATCGGCAAGACGCTGAAGAGCCCTTGGAAGTTCAAGGACTACGGCGAGTGCGGCACGCCGGTCAGCGAGCTGTTTCCGAATATCGCCAAACATGTTGATGACATGGCGGTGATTCGCTCAATGACCAGCGCTTTCTCGGAGCATTCGCGGGCCAATTACTTTTTGCACACAGGAACAGGCCTGCAAGGCCGCCCCAGCATGGGGGCGTGGTTTGGATATGGTCTGGGGACTGAGAGCCAGGACTTGCCGGGCTTCGTGGTACTCAATGGAGGATTGATTCCTCCCGGCGGGTTGGATTGCTTCAACAGCGGCTTCCTTCCGGCAACCTATCAAGGCTCGGTGTTCAATCCCGGCAAAGAGCTTGTTGCCAATATTCGGCCGTTAGAGCGGGAGAATCTGCAGAGAAAGAAAATGGCACTGCTTCGGCAGTTGGACTCGGAGAGCCTCGCCAGGCAGGGGGGCGGCGATGCGATCGAATCGGCCATCGCGAACTATGAGTTGGCCTTTCGGATGCAAACCGCAATTCCGGAGTTGGCGGATCTTTCGAAAGAGTCCAAGGCCACCACGGAAATGTATGGGCTGAGTTCCAGCAACAAGAAGAAGGCCGTCTATGGCCGACAATGCTTGCTCGCCCGACGGTTGCTTGAGCGCGGCGTGCGATTCATTGAAATGACGTGCCCCAACATTGGCCATGATCGCTGGGATCAGCATTCCAATCTTGAGAAAGGGCATTGGGACAATGCGATGATTGTCGATCAGGCGATTGGAGCGCTGCTGACCGACCTCAAACAACGCGGCATGTTGGACGACACGCTGGTTGTATGGTCAGGCGAGTTTGGCAGGACGCCCTTCGCGCAAGGATCCAACGGCCGCGACCACAACCCATTCGGGTTCAGTCTGTGGCTTGCCGGCGGCGGCATCAAGGGCGGCGTCATCCACGGCGCGACGGATGAATTCGGCTACAAAGCCATCGAAGGTCGGCAGCAGATCCACGACCTGCACGCGACGATGTTGCACTTGCTTGGCATCGACCATGAACGACTGACGTATCGCTGGTCCGGTCGTGACATGCGTTTGACTGACGTGCACGGCAAACTCATCCGGCCCATCCTCGCCTAGCTGTCCGTTGGGCATGCAATTTTGGCGTTTGCAACCCTTGCCAGGTGCGCGGTGAATCTTGCAGCCGGTTGAATCCTTCAGCAGGATCGTAGGTCCGGCCTGACGTATCTTATTCCGGCTCGTTCACTAAGGGCTTCGCCAATCCAGACCCGTTCCCGTGACCACAAGCTGGCTGTCAGTTCCCGTTGGCGGAAATTGAATAAAGAGATTGACACGCACGAGTGCCTCGATATGATCACCTAAAAATCTAGGCCTATTTATTAAGGTGATTGCCGTGGCCGAACTGCCAACGCCCACGCGGCGCGAACTGGAAATCCTGGCCATCCTTTGGGAACTGGAAGAGGCCAGCGTGCGCGATGTGTACGAACGCATGCGGGAAAGTGAGCGAATCGCCTACAACACCGTGCAAACCTTCCTCCGCGCGATGGAAGACAAAGGACTGGTTGTGCACCGCGTTGACGGTCGGGCCTTTGTTTATCGAGCGGCCTACAGCCGGGAGAAGTCTGTGTCATCGTTCGTGAATGCTGTGTTTCAAGGCGCGACGGGCGACCTTGTTGTCAGCCTGTTGCGGACGCAGAAGCTCTCAGGGCCGGAGATTGACGAGATCGAGGACATGCTCAAGAGCATGCGAGAAAAGAAGACCAGGAAGAAACGCAAGAAGAATTGAGTCAACCACAATGTTCTTTTCGAGGCGGCAAGAGCTTTGACCTGACTGAGAGTGTGCGATGAGCGATTCCATCTTCATCTGGCTGGTTGACTCCACAGTTGCGGCGTTCGTGTTGTTGTGTCTGGGGGCGATCGCCATGATCATTGCACGACAACCGGCCATGCGACAGCGAATTGGCGAATGGACGCTGGCGGCAACGCTCTTGGCATTAATGGCACTGGCGATTCCCCAAGTCAGCATTGTGCCACTGGGCTGGCTTGGGCATAGCCAGGCAGCCGTCGCTCAACCTGGCTTATCGCCAAGCACTCATGTCGATGAGCCGAATTGGTCTCGCGGGGTGGATCGAGTTGCAAGCGATCAACTTAGACCCAATCGCCCTGAGCACAGCAATGCACAAACATCAACTGAGTTGGCATCTGACATCGCGCAGCACACGGATGTGAAAGTCAATTCAGCGCAAAACGAACTGACAGCATCCGCAAGCGCAGAGCAGCCGACGTCGTTGCCGGCGAGCCAACCGAGTCCAGCCAAATCTCTCGCCATGGCTGAGGGCGGCGAATCGAACTGGACGGCCGTTGCCGTGCTGGCATACGCGAGCATGGCTGCGTTGTCACTAGTCTGGACGGTGATTGGTTACTTCGGCCTACGCAGAATCTGCTCGAACGCAAAAGCGCCAGATGCTGAAACCCAAGCGCGTTGGCAGCAACTGGGCGGGACCACGGCCGAACGAACACGACTGTTGGTTTCTCATGGCGCGTTTCAGCCGATGACCTTTGGCATTTGTCGTGCGACGGTTGTGATTCCCGCATCACTGTGCCAACGAGAAGCGCGCGATGATCTTGAGTGCGTGCTGCGGCATGAACTGACTCACGTTGAGCGACGTGACTTTTGGTCTTGGGTGCTGGCAAATCTCGCTCGCGCGTTTTTGTTTCACCAACCGCTCTTTTGGTGGATTCGAGGCAGCATTCGCTTGTCCTTTGAATACGTGGCCGACTCTTGGGCCGCGTTTTCCACTCGATCAACTTTGGCGTACGCAGAATTTCTGACTGCCACTGCATTGCGCTTTCGCCACCGCCGGCGCACGCAGACACAGGCTGTTGGAATCTTTCATTCCCGTTCCGAAATCTACCGGAGGGTCAAGATGCTTTCGCAATCGGAATCTGTCGTGGACAAATGGTGCAGCGGTGGCAAGAACCTGGCCAGCGGCGCTGTTGCCATCGTGGCAACCGGCTTGATCTCGCTCTTCACCCTTGGTGGTCAAACTGATTCCGCCGAAGCTACACCAAACGAAGACCATTCCGCTGTTCAGTCGCCCGACGAGATCACGGCGGAAACTAGCCGTATTTCGTACATCCTGGAACAGCCCAACAGCTTTTATCTGTTGCATGGTTTGCCACAGCGCATTGAACCTTTTGCTGTGCAAGAGCCTGGCGATGACGTCCCTTGGCAAGGCGTTGATGCGGGGGGATCTTTGGAGCTGACTTTGGACGTTGCCAGCAAGTCCACGGGGGAGATTACTCTTGGCTTCTTCACAGACGCGCGGTGGTGGATTGCACCGCCAGCGCAGGTTCGAAAGTTCGCTGGTCCAGGGAAATACCGGGTCAGCGGCTTGCCGCCAGGCACGTACTACATTGGGGCCATGCTTGGCTCACTCGCCACGGATCACTCATTTGGCATTGAACAAACCTGGCCGCAAGGGATCGAGGTGACACGTGATAATGTTGCTACGGCTCACGTTCGTGTCAGCGATGACTTCCGCTTATTCAGCCAGGTGCGCAATCTGCGGCATTTTGTAGGGGACTGGCCGGAATTCGATCCCACGAAAATGATCACCGTGCGAACGGTCACCACTAATGGAACGCCTGTTCCGTTCTGCAATTTGAATTTCACCGGCCAGCGGATGGTGCCGCCACAGATTGGAACGGACATGCAGGGCTATGGCTATCGCGACGATATACGCGCTGAGTTCGGCCTGATTGTGAGCCGGCGACTTATTGAGCCGAAGACAATGGCCATGCAGTCTCAGCAGAAGATTCTCGCGGAACGGCATGACCCAACGACGCGGCCAAACATCACTGTCGTATGGGACGACTTTCCCGCTGGCAGCGGAACGGTTACCGGGCAAGTGAAAAACAATCGCGGAGAGATTCTGACTGAGTACTTCTTAAGCTTGCAGTCGCCGCCGTATGAGTACGATCCCTCCGCATTGGAACGGTCCAGCGAGAGTTTTTCCATGAGAATTCCCGTCATCGATCCCGAAGGCCGGTTCGAAGTGAACAACCTGGCCGCTGGCGAATACTCGATTTCGGCTTTTCCCTTCGATTATTCCACGCACGAATACCAAGACGAAGCGGAGAAAGCTCGTTTCACGCTCGGCGATGCCGATGGCCAGACGGCGAACGTTCAAATTACATTGCAGGCAAAACACATCCGCTACGGCCGCGCCGTGTTTGCTGATGGCCAGCCGGTTTCTCGCGGCAGCTACCTCATGCAGCCTGACGGTTCGTTCCGCGTTTCGCTCTCGGACGAGGATCTTGAACGTTTAAACAATTTGGACGATGGCACAATTGAAGTTGCTGCATACGAGGGACAGGGACGAACCGCCAAGCGTGTGCAGTGGGAGGATCTCTCGACAAATCCGGCGGAGCCGTTTGTGATCACGTTAGAGCAACCCACTACAACGGAAGAGGAAACCGGACCCGCTGGAGTTCCTGACGACGCTGACGCCGTGTTGCGGTTGCGGCAATTGGGTGCCATCGTGCAAAAGCGTGTTGATGGCACGGTGCGCGAAGTCACGTTGATGGATTTGTCGCTAACGGAAAGCGACCTGGCAGTGCTGCAGAAGATCCCCAACTTGGAACAATTGGACTTCGTCCGGACGCGTGTTGACGACAGCGCGATGGCCTTTATTAAAGATCTGCCGCATCTGCGGATTTTGGATTTGGCCGGAACGCGAGTCACGGATTGGGGGATTTCACAGCTGCAAAGCAGCGGTTCGCTGCGCGTGCTGAGTATCCGCCACACGGCCGCCACAAATGATTCCCTGGCGGCACTGGCGAATCTGCAGGAACTGGAAGAGCTGGAACTCGCGGCAACCAAGATCACGGATGCCGGTTTGCAACATTTGCAGTCGCTTCGCAATTTGAAGGAGCTGGACTTGACCCGCACAGCCGTGACCGACGCGGGGCTCGTCGCCATCGCGGAGATGACCAGCCTGGAAGGCTTGAATTTGCTCAGCTTGTCGATCACTGATCAGGGCTTGCGCCATCTGGCCGCTTTAACAAACCTCAGAACATTGGATCTGTCAGGACAAGCGATCACTGACGCAGGAGTGGCCGCGTTGGCCGGCTTGACAGAACTAAGATCGTTTCGCGCCAGTGGATCATCCCTGACGGATCAAGCCGTGGACACGATTGTCCGCTTCGAGAAGCTTGAGCGGCTTTACTTGCAAAGGACCAATATCACGGATGACGGCTTACCAAAGCTTGCGTCACTTAAGCAATTGCGCACTCTCTATGTCGAGTCTTCAATTACCGATGCCGGCATTGATGCGCTTAAAGATTTGCCCAACCTGGAAGTGTTGGGCATCGGCGGCCCAAACATCACTGACGCTGGTGTTGCCAAGATTGCCGAACTGAAGGGAATTACAAACCTCTTCCTGGATGACTCCAACATCACGGATGACTGTGTCGCGGACCTGATAAGACTCCGCAGGCTCGTGTTCCTCACGATAAAGAACACAAAGATCACTCAGGAAGGAATGCAAGATTTCTATAAGGCCTACCGCGTCGGCCAGATCCAACAGGTGTTTGGACCCGACGAATAGATTTGGCGGAGAGCCAGTCAGGCCGAATCTTTCACGCACCATGCGCGGCGGAACAATGGAGGCCCAGGCTGACCTCTCGCGGATGACCGCTCGATAACACACCGCTGCGCCGATATTCGCTTGCTGAAAGCGTTTTGACTTGATCGCCCGGCGCACTGTTTATCCAAACGTGTCGAGCCAATGCCGGCGGCCCCTTTCGGTCGTTCGGCATTTTTCTGCGCTGCGCTTGACGTGCCTACGATGTGTAGGATATAGTGCCGACACTTTGTAGGATATCGATTTGAAGGAGTGCCATGGCAAAGCAGACACCACCCCCTTTGACTGCCGCACAGCGGGAGATCATGGAAGTCATTTGGACCCGTGGCGAGGTGACCGTCATGGATGTTCGCGATGCGCTAGCGCCAAAGCGCGAGCTGGCTCGCAACACGGTACATACCATGTTGGTCCGCTTGGAGGAGAAAGGTTGGGTCAAACATCGCGCGGAGGGACGCAGCTATCTCTACTCCGCAAACGTACCGAGGACGACGTCGCTGGGCGCCAAAGTTGTGCAACTGGTTGACCAGTTCTTTGCGGGATCGCCGGAAGACATGGTCACCGCCCTGATTGAATACCGAGGGCTATCGCCTGAAGAAGCAGAGCGGATTCAAGCAATGATCGAAGCTGCGGATCCGCAAACCCCTGCCAAGAAGAAACGCAAGAAATGAACTGAGGAGCGATCAAGGCCAGAAGCCGCGAACTCCATCACGCATCTGCTCGGAGACAATTCCATGTTGTGGCTCATAAGTATCTTGCTGCAGGTCACGCTTGTTTGCTTGATCGCCTGGCCGCTCGCCGGTTTGTTACAGCGAAGAGCAGCTGCGCGGTATTGGGTCTTGTTTGGACTGCTCGTAGTTATTTTGCTTTCGCCAGCACTTTCCGCGGTGACGCAGCATTGGGGTTGGGGATTGTTGGCAGTTCAGATCACTGATGAATCACAGTCACGAGAGCTTTCGCCCAAACGATCGGCGTTGTAACGCCAGCCGCGGCCCAAGCCCCGTCGTTTCGCCGAATGGGACGCGCCGCCCGCTGGCGAAGAATTCAGCAAGCTACCTCCATCAACTACACGTGATGTCTCTCCCTCGCTCACGAGACCGGCCAACTTCCCCGCTAACGCGGCACCAACTCCAGCCTCGCAGTTGCAAAGCGAATCTCCTTCGCTTGCGATGTCTGCACTGCCAGAGCCGCAAAAAGAAGCCGGCGACAACGCCCAGCCGGCAGGCATCCTCGCGACTGTCTTCCGATCGTCGAGCGTATTCCTGACGCTGCTGTGTGTTTGGGGAGCAGGAGCACTGGTCGTGTGCGTTCGCTTCGGTCGTTCGTTGCGCCGATTGGCGATCATCAAGCGTGAGGCACAGGAGATTGACGGTGCGAAGGTTGGCGGCGTGCCACTCACACAACTTGTGGCAGACGTTAGTACCAACCTGCGATTCCGTAGACCGGCGGGTGTGCAGCTTTCCCGGCAGCTTTCCACGCCAATCGTCGTCGGGCTGTTCCGCCCTCGCGTGCTGCTGCCTGTCACGCTGCTGAAAGACGTCGATGCGGCTCAACTCCGAGAGATCTTGATTCATGAGTGCGCCCACGTGATGCGGCGCGATCCAATCGCCGTGGTGATGCAGAACCTGGCCACGGTTTTGTTTTGGTTTCACCCGTTAGTGCGAAAGGTCAACCGTTGGATCTCGCTGGCGCGGGAAGAAGTTTGCGACAACTACGTCCTCAACCTCACGGACGGAAAGTCCTATAGCCGCACTTTATTGCGAACGGCGCAATTGATGTCGCACGAACTCTTCCCGGCCGCGGTGGGCATCATGGGCGGAAATTGGAAGTTGGAAGCACGCGTCGCAGGCATTCTTGACAAGCGAAGGAGTCTGATGACGCGCACCAGCTTGCGAAGCCGGATTTGCCTGGCAGGCGTCGTGGCCATCGCCGCGGTCGCCATTGGCCTGGGCAACGTGACTTCGGCTAAGCCGAAAGGAAACTCAGCTAACATCGCTACAGGGCACGCGGAATACACTAACGCTACCGTGCGTGGCAACTCCAATGTTCTTGATAGTTCTGCTCAAGGCAATGCCGTCGAAACCCAAACGATCACCGGTGTTGTCGTTAATCAACTCGGCGAAGTTGCCGCTGATGTCGAAGTCCGCTGCCTGATTTATGACGACTCGCTTACGACGCGCAGCAACGCGCAAGGGGAGTTTCAGTTCGAGATTCCCTCCTCTCGCTTCCTGTCATCTGCGCTGATCGCCCAGGACCAAGATGGCCTGATGGCCGGGCATCACTTTGACCGCCGCGCGAAGCCGGAGGATGCCCAAGGAATCACACTGCAGCTCAAGCCGGCGCGGGAAGTCAACTTCGCTGTGCAGGACGAGGATGGCAGCCCGGTTGCCGGCGCGATGGCCGCGGCGATGCACGTCGACTTACCTGTTGCCCGCGGCAGCACGGATGAGCGCGGCCTCGCGACGCTACGTTTGCCCAGCGACTTGCCAATTAGCCACGTCTTTGCGTTCAAAGACGAGGTTGGATTGGACTACTTCCATGTGGAAAACACAGAGTGGCGGAACAGCCCGTTTGCAGTTTCCTTGAGCGACACGGGCGAAGCGATCAAGTTTGTCCTCAACGGCATGAAGAGCATCCCGGTCAAGGTGGAACTCGCCGGCGGCTCCGGAATTGAAGGCGTGAAAGTCTACTCGTTTGGTTATTCCAAGCCGGACAAAGGTGGAAGCGTGAATCTCACCGGGGTCGGTCCGCCCTTTGCCGCAATCACAAATGAGGCCGGGATGGCGGAATTCATCTTTCCGGCGGATCAGACAGATTTCTTGGCGTTGTTCACCCACAAGGACAGGCTGCACATGCCGCGGCGGCTGCAATACGATCCCAAGTCGTCCGTCAGCCAACTCTCAAGCCGGATGGTGATGCTCGTGCCGATTAGCGGAACGGTCACATATCCGGATGGCTCACCCGCCGCCAACAGGGAGGTTATGGTCGTCGCCGATGGGCATGGCTCTGACAACTACTTGCGGCGCACCGTGAGAACCAATGATCAAGGCGTGTTTCAGCTTGAGAGCCTTCCCAATGCCTACTGTCAGGCAGTGCCTTTGGGCACGAATGATTGGGCTGCCGAGTCGCAACTGTTTGTGACTTTGGAAGCGCCCGTCTCCGCGATTGATTTCACTTTGTGTCCCGCCACTGTCATTTCCGGGCAGGTGAATGATGATCAAGGAAACCCCCTCGCTGGCGAAAACGTGTCCGCCATGCTCGATAAGGATGTCCTCCGCGCAATTCCTAAAGACAAACGTCCCCCCAACCCCACCAATGACCGAGGATCCACCGAACCAACAATTCCCTATTGGACGGTCACGGACGAAGAAGGACGGTTCTCCTTTGTGGTCGGCCCTGGAGAGTATCGCGTTAACACGCGGACTGGCACGGAATACCAAGAAGTTAATGTGACTAATCAGCCCCGCGTTGAAGTCAATTTCGAAACGAAGCCCAGGCCTACCTATCAAATCACTGGGCGGATTACGAACAAGGCCACCGGCGAGCCACTTGAGTCGGCGTCCATCGGCGGCTTCGCGGCGGACATCTCGCAAAACAGCGGGATGCGCACGGTCCACTCGAATGCTGATGGCGTGTTCTCAGGCACGCGCGGACCGGGTGAGATCGTGGCGATCGCCAGATCAGCGGACGAAAGCCTCGCCACGGTGATAGCCATTCCGCAAGGTCAAGCGGTGGCCAATGTCGCCTTGGAGCCAACAGTCTCCATCAAAGGGCGATTGGTCGATCAAACCACCGGAGAACCACTCCCCAACGCCGTGATTCAATATGGCATGCGCCAAGGTAGGGCCACGTTTATCGATACCTTTGGCGGTCAACTTTCGACCGATGACTCCGGCTCTTTCATCATACCCGGTCTCGTGGCGGGACAAACGTACGAATTGTCTCTGCGACGAACGATCGATGAGCATCAAGTTCTCCGGCGGCTGCGGACACTAGCGGAGGATATGGAGCTGGGCGACATCCAGGTCGATTTGCCGCAACCTCCGGCGGCCAAGCGTGCGACTGGGGGAATCGCCGCAGCGAACCAAGATTCCGACTCAACCGAAACACAAGCGAGCGCTCAACAAGTGGATCCGATCGTGGCCACCATTACCGGCACGGTCAACTCCGCCGAAGGTCAGCCGGTGCCGGGCGCGGACGTTGAGTGTCATCTCATCTATCAAACACTGCACGGCAAGACGAATGCCGCCGGGCAGTTCGAGTTTCCCGTTCCCAATACTTACAAAACGCTTTGGGCGATTGTTGCGGCGAACGAAGACCGGTCGCTGATGGGTATGCACGCCCAGGGTGGGCCAGCGGCAGAAACGGAAATCCACGATGTGGAGGTTGCGCTCGCGCCTTCGCGCAAACTGCAAGCCCACGTCGTCAACGAACACGACCAGCCTGTCGCAGGCGCGGAAGTCGCACTGCACAACAGTTGGCTCAAGATCGGCAAAACAACATCCGACGCCTCCGGCCAGGCTACGGTTATCTTCCCCGCAGACGCGCCGCTAATCTGGATCTACGCCATTGAGGAAAACACTGGGTTGGACTACTTCTGCTTCGCCGGCTCCATTCTCACCGAGAACGCTTCTGATACCGATAACCTCCTACCACAGGATCAATCCGCGCCGATTTCGTTTGTGCTCAACGGACTAAAGTCGGTCACCGTCCGCGCTGAGTTCGGCCATGGCGCTCCGGTGCACGGCGTACGAATTGCGCCGTCGTCGATCGAAAAGCCCGGTAAGCGCGGCGAGTTCTTCCTGGCCAACTCCGCCGAGCCGTTCGTGAAATACACGGACGACGCTGGCCTGGCCACAATACCCGTCCCCGCGGATAACATCGGCTTTGTCAGTCTCTCCGCCCGAAAGTCAGGCATGAGTTCCCCCTCGCGGCTGGCGTACGATCCAGCGTCCAATGTTGATTACATGACAGTCAAGCTCAACTTGCTGGTGCGGGTCTCTGGGCAGGTGACGCGGCCAGATGGTTCCCCGGCGGCCGATGTCGAAATCATTGCCGATGGCAACGGCTACGAGCGCCACGAGCGCCCCGTACCTCGACGAATCCAAAAAACGGACGCAGAAGGGCGATACGAATTCGACGCCTCGCCCAACATCTATATCCATATCCTCGCTGATGACCAGCCAAACCGCTTGTCCAAATCCCAGGCATTGGTAATTCGCGAGCAGCCGGTGTCCGTCAATTTGAAATTAGAACAGGCCACAACGCGGATCTTTGGTCGGTTGACAAACGGAGATGGCCAACCTTTGGCGAATGAGCGCGTCGGCCTTACAACGCCAGACCGCGGCTATCGCGAACTGCCGGAAGAGGAGAAACTTCCAAATCCGACCAATAGCGGTCATTCTCCCCATGCGCTCATCCGCCGGAATACGAATACCGACGCCAATGGACGATATGAATTCTTTGTCTCGCCGGGCGAGTACTGGCTCTATGGATCAGGGAGATTGGCTACCGAGCTTGAGGTCACTGACGAGACCGAGATCGAACATGACATCACGCAGGAAGCTCCGCCGGAGTTCTTCCCTATCACCGGCCGCGTGATCAACAAGGCCGATGGTACTGCCGTTGCAGGCGCAATGGTCGGCGGTGACCTGCTCGAGGACAGGGGGAGTCGATCAGGCTTTGCCGACACGGTCGCAGACGACGATGCGAACTTTCAATCGCAACGCCTGCCAGGCGAAGCCTTGCTTCGCGCGATGTCGCCTGACCGGAAGTTGGCCGCGCTTGTGAAGCTGGATCCAAATCAGACCGAAGTGGAAATCGCCTTGGAGCCAACGGTTTCCGTCACCGGCAGGCTGATTGATCGCGCGACCGGCGCTCCGCTACGGAATGAACAATTCCAATACTCCTTCTGGACCGGCAAGATAAGCATTGTTGGTGATGCGTGGAGTGGGCGGATGACCACCGACGCGGACGGGAAGTTTCGTATCACGGGTTTGTCTCCCGGTCAGGAATATCACGTCAGCTTCATCAGCCGCGGAGGCGGATTTGTGCCGACGTTTACAACCGGCAATGCGGAGGAAGACGAAAAGAACGTTGGCGATATCCCCTACATCAATCCCTTCCGTCCCGGGAAGTGACGTTCGACAAATCCGGCAGGGCTAAGGTGCTACCATCGCTGCTGAAACATGAGATACAAGGTCTCAGCGTCGGTCGCTGCGTTTGCCCCCGCGGTTCGTTCCATGAAACTGCCGCCAAAGAGCTTGTTATAGCTTGCCAGGATGTCTGAATAGCGCGTTAGGTGGAAGTTGACAACCAGGCCGATCTCGTTGCCTACGTTGGTGCCAGAATTGCCTGTGGGATCGCGCCGATAGGCAACGCCACCAGCGTTGTAAAGCGCATCAGTGCTTTGATCGAGCCAAAAGTGGTGATACTGCATCCATACGGTCATCCATGGTCGGGGATAGACATAGTAGTGGACGCTGACGTCGTGGATGTTCTGCCGACCAACAAGATCCATCCATCCCATGTAGTAATGGCCGAATGGAAACTGCTGGTTGAACGTGTTCACATCTCCCGTGCCTGGAGTGTTATCGCCGCTGGCATAGTCATAGTACAGCCATAGGGTTGGCGAGTAACAATGATCTTTCCAACTCCGCCCGATTCCTGCGGTCGCCATGCCGGCAAACACATCGCTTCCGCCTTGTTCGCCGAATTGAATCGCCCCTTCAAAATCCCACAACAAACCGTCCTTGTCACCAGCCCAACGACTGCCAACGGTGTGGGTTTCAAAGGGCGATCGGACGATGCCTTGCTGCGTTGATGGATTGTCGTTGTCGAACATCAAGTAGTAGAAGTCGAGGAACTTGCCCTTTTCTGGCCGGTATGTCAGCCATCCGCCCGCGAAGACGCGGTTCTCATCGGCACGATCAAACGTGCCGGCTTGTGGTGGTACATACTGCGTCCAGAACGCGTCGATGTCCCATTTCTCGCCCTTGCGAAAAACCTTGACGCCTTCAAACGCGTGCCGCTTGTTGGCCCACGGCAAAGGCGTGATCAGCCTTTGGGATCCATACTGAAGTTCTTGGCGACCGACGCGAACATACACCGGCTTGCCGCAGTGCTCGAGCAGTTTTACGTCTATGAACAAGTTGTGGAGATCGCCACGATCAACATCTGGTGGGACAGGCGAAAGATCTTCTCCGAAACTGTCCGCCCAAACGTATTCGCCGTATACGCGGAGCCAGTCGCTGTAGGACAGATCGCCATATGCGCGAAACTTTTGCAAGTGAAATGTATTGGTCGTTTGCGTCAGCCGGCTGTTGTGTTCGTGATGGTATCGCGTCCAGTATTCACCACCCGTACTGAACAGCAGACAGTCGTTGAGTGGGATGCGCTTCAAGCGTTCAACGCACGTTTGCTCATTCCAGGGAAGCGTATCAACATACCGCCAGTCGGCGTCGTAGAATGACCAGGCGTTGATAGCAAATGGCGCATAGCCTGATTTGGGTGGGGCTTCGCGACAAACTCCCATCCATTCGTCCGCCAGCGTGAAGAAGGCCGGCCCTTGCGAGGGTGGAATCGGGAAGAACCCCGGCCTCGCCATCGGTTGAATGGTGGGAATTTGGGACCAGTTGAGCAAGCAGCCGTGGCAGCAAGTCGTGCGTCCCTTGGGCGCGGCGGGATTGTTGGCACTAGCCTGACAGTCCGCACACATACATACCGGCGGCGCGTTTGAATCATTCGCCGGAGCTACGTCGGCCCCGGCGTCTTCCAATTGGCGCGCAAGCCCGCCGGCTAAGGGCGGCAAATCCAGAGATGAACCATCACCATCCGCTGGAATTTCTTGTGCCGATGACCCTTGGCCAATTGCGAGAAAAGCGATGGCCAGCACTGCGATACGCAGTCTTGGCGAGCAGAATAAACCATCCATGAGCATCACTCCATTTCGCTCGAAGACATCCTGGAAGTTCTGCTCGACCCTTGATTTATGTCATCGGACCGCGAACAGCTGGGCGTTCAGAGAATCACGCCGTAACCGAGTTAGGTAATTCGGTCCGAATGTGCGAAATATCCTGTAGGAGTTATGCTACAGAACGCATTGCTTATTAGGCCTGCGCAAGACTCTCAAGGGAATAAAAAGGACAGCGCGGCCGGCTGACTGACCGGTTTCCAACGAGCGATAAGGATCGAGCTTCGCCCGCCGAATACTGGAACAGAGTTGAAGACCGGCCGCGCTGTGTTTTCTTTGGCGGTGAGCAAGTCGGGCTAATCCCGCCTAGAGTGATCGTTTGTTTGGTGTTCACCTGATGGGTCCTCGGCACCCATCGTTTCCATGGCATTTTCTTCGGCCCACATATGCATGGCGCGGCGACGCCGAACCATCGCAAGAACCCAAAGCACCCCAATCAAGACGAAAGGGAAAACATAGATCGCGACATCCCAGATTCCGAAGTAGCCCGGCGGTGTCGATTCAATCTCAGTTGTCCAGTCCTCGGAAGTCCCGTCGGCGTTGGTCAACACGACACCAAGATTCCAGATGTCGCGCTTGTCAAGATGCGGGTAGGCTACAAACTGGACCTGACTTGAGACTGAATCGCGCTCGGCTATGTAAGTAGCTCGTTCCAGGCGGCCGTTAACGGGTTCAACCCAAACAGAAACGTTCGGCAGGATTTCGGGTCTTTCCCCTTGTGAAGTCTCAAGGATGATGAAGAACGAGGCTTCGCCGATATCTGGGTCCGCCCAAATCGAAACAGAATAGCCAGCTAAGGACTGGTCCATGACCAGGCTAAACGGAGGACCTTCGTGCGCGCTGCATTGAGTAGAAGTGGCTACACTCACACCAACAGCGCAAATGCCGACGACTGCCGCTACCAGAAGTCGTCGACTGCGAACTGTCGGTTTGATTGTCATTTCATCCTCCAAGAAACGTGCCGCGCATATCCATTGGCTGCATCATGATCCAAATGGCGGCTACGTAGAGTGCCACATGCAGGATGGCCCAAGGCAGAAAGCTCAGGACCGTCATGCGATCAACACCAGCGGATGCAACTCTTGCGCGATTTCCCGCGTCGTGACTTGCCCCACGCAGAGATACCGTCCAAGTAACTGCCAGTGAGCCAATCAGACCGAGCGTCAGAAACCCTAGCTCCAACGGGAACACCGTTGCTTCCGACATTCCGCCAAGTTGCCACATGGGCTCACCCAACATGGGCGAACCCACGAAGCGCAGCACGGCGTTCTGTGCGACGGGAATCACAGTGAGACAGCCCGTAAGAAAATGGAACCCGTAGTGCGCAAGCCAGATGCCAAATCCAACCGGTAACAGCGAACGCGCATAGCGCTTAACGATGGAAAGGACGGATTCCGCACTACGCGTCGCCCACCTTGTGAACAATGCTGCGCAGCCAAGCAGGAGTGCTGGTTCCAGGACCAGTCCGACGACAAACATGGCAGAAAGGATCGGCCACTCGACACGCAAACCCGTTTGATCGGCTATCCACTGTTCCAATGCATAGACAGGGCTGATCATGGCGAAGGCGTTCAATATTGCCCCAAAAGTGAACACGACTGCCAACACAGTGAAATCAAAGCGGCGCTCAATCCTGCCTAGTCCGGATCGTGCGCCCTCTGCCGAAAGTTCGTCTGCCGGCAGCCTGCTCACGATGCCAACGTTGTCATGCGGACAAGCGTAGACACAGTCCAGGCAAAAGGTGCAATCCAGATTCCCTACCTTTCGAGGTTGAAACAGGGCGAGTTCGCAGCCTCGTTGAATGACGGGAAGTTGCAGGTTTGACGATGATGTCTGATGGTTTGCTTCCTGATTAGCGGGCGACGTTTCGGCGCGGACGCCTCGAATACAATCCTTCGTCTTGCAGTCCAAGCAGGTGTCTTTATCGCGGACTGCAACTTCCAACGGCGAGAGCGTGGAACTCAAGAAGTTGAATTGTCCGACCGGGCAAACATATTTACAGAAGCTCGCGCGACGAAACAAAGTGTCGATGACCAGCGCTGCCACGAAATAGCCCAAGATCAACATGCCCGTCCACCAGGGGTTCGACCACAGATCGAACAACTCGTAGGCGAAGAGCACACCGACGAACAGCGCGATTGCCAGCCACTTGTTGCGCAACGCGCGCGGCCAACTCCACTTGGGCTTGAATAGCTTGCGCGCAATTGCCCTGGGCAACATAAATGGGCAGGCCATGCAAAAAAGATTTCCCGCAAGCAGGATCACAACCACGACAAGCCCGCGGAAATGGACCCAAGTGAGCAGTGTGCCCAAGTTCTTTGGTGCCAGTTGCGGACCCCACAACGCATGGATGATCATCACCAGGCTTAGCAACACAAGCGGGATCTGCAGAACAGTCCGCGACCAGTGCCACTTTAGAAACCTGCCAACGAGCGGCACGCGCAATAGATCAAACGCTACGCCGCGCCGACGACGGGTTGGTCGTTCCACCGGCGTCAAGCTGCGCTGGGTGGGAGCAGTCACCTAGCCTGAACTCCCTCCACGTCAATTTTTCGCTCAATTGTCTGCCCGTTTGGAGTTTGTGCTGTCACAAGAATGAACCAATCACCGCCCATCGTGAAATCAAGCGTGCCATCATATTTGCCAGGCTCAACTTCCGTTAAGTCAGCAAACGAGGGCTTCATTCCAGCATGGTTCATGTTCCCCTCAATTTTGACCTCTGCTTTCTCCAGCAGCGTGCCGTCCTGGTTCTTCAGCACCAGCGAAACTACCGCTTCACCAACAACTGGAGGCGACGGATCGAGTGTCAAGTTGACTTGCACGCCTGAAGTGTCGTCCGCATCATCTGCGCAACCGACCACAAACAGGCCTGCGGTAATCATCGCACAGCGCAACACGTTTGTGATCGCCCTACGGCACATCATGCGCTTAGGTCTTTGTGCGCTCGCCTTATTCAAACGGTTCGTCATTGCCAATCGGAAACTGATGTTTGTTAGTTCTTTGCCAGATTGGTCGATGCCGCGTCCTCGGCTTCGGGGCTTGCCTCCTTTTCACGCCACAGCATCCACAAGCACCCAATTGAGGCGATGCCACAAATTGCCAAGACAACACGCGCACCCTCTCGGTTGGGGGACGGCTGCGCGCCAGCCCAAACCCAGCCTGCAATGGAAACGCCCACGAGCGCGACAACAAAAACAGAAATAACGGACCGAACAAGGTTCATGGTTCAAGATTGGGCAAAGTGAGAGTCTGATCTGGAAACTAATTAGTCGAAACGCGAGGACTATCGTCGTACCGCCTGGCACGTGACTAGGTACCTAGTGAAGCCGCCCGTCGCTTAAGGTCGCGAGGATTCCAAGCGCAAGAGCAATTCGCGTGAGCTTCTTCGCCAGGCAATGGGAACATGTGATAGAACATCGCGATTACCATCGGAATGAAAACGATGGTGTTATAGAACAAATGCAGTTCCACACGTGGAACGAACAACTGCACGATGCTCCAAGGAGCCGGCTTGCCAAACAGGTTGTAACCGACGATTGCTTGACCCTGCAGCAAAGCGTGTTCAATGTGGTGCCAGAACTGAATCCAAAAGGCGACCATCCACCAGAAATACGAGCGGCCGGTGAAGCCTTTGCGGAGAACCCAGAAGCACACCAGCATGACAATCGCATAGCCATAGTGCAGCAGTTCGGAACTGACAAGAAACGGGAACCAGATCCCTATAACGCCGCGCGCATCGGGTGGATTCCAACCTAAGACGTAGATTTGAATGGTCTGCGCCAAGTGCTCTGCCCAATGGGCCAGCACGATTGCCGTATATGTCCAAAGTGCTTGTTTGTGCCATTGACCGTTTAGGCGCTCCATCAGCGAGGGCTTAGTTACGGAACAAGCGGTTGCAGTCGCCATAGTGATAGTCTCGAAGGTGTGAGCGGATGTTTCTGGTGGTACTTACAAGCACAACAGGTAAGCGACGAGGTCTTCCTTCTCTTGGCGGGTTAGCTCAAGTTGGAAAACGATATTGAAGAACTCGACCACATCATGCAGAGTCGGACAGCGTCCATCATGAAGGTAGGGTGGAGAGTCTTTTATGCCCCGCAACGGGAAGGTCTTGATCGGCCCTTCCGGACGACCTAGATAGAATCGCTCGACCTTAAGGTCGCGAAAGCAGTCTTCAACAAACGCATCACCGTAATGGCATTGGGCACATTTGGCCTTGCCATGGAATAGCTCCTCGCCGCGCAGTTCTGATTCGGTTGCTAATGCTGGAATCAACCGCATCAACGGATCAAGCTTGGGAGTCGGCGGGTTGTCGACAATCGCGTTGAAGTCACCCATGCGGTTGCTGACTTCGCCCTTGACCGCACGCGGCCCAATTGCTTGTTGCATTCCCGGATCGCCATCGAAGTACTCTTCGATCTCGGAAAAGTGGTCTAAGCTGCGAACAGATCTCTTGGAAGACAACTGCATCAAGTTGTAGTTGCCCCGCAGCGTGGGAGTATCCACGCGCAAGCGAGCCATATGTGGCCGGGAATCGGGAGCCAATTCGAAAGCGCCGTTGGTGTGCCCATTGACGTGGCAGTCCATGCAGGCAACCCCCTTAGAGGCTGCCTCGGTGATGCGATGGTCCGTGTGATTGAACCAGGTTGTCGGTGAAGGACGAAGCAGTTCCTTTAGGCCTTCCATCTGCTCGGGCGTGAGAATCCCGTCAAAGATCTCATAGTAGTTGTCGAGCGTAATCTCTCGGCCATTGGTGACATCACCCAACTCGCGGTGCGTTGTAAGGAACAGCGGCGGCGGAAACTCAGGCAAGTACGCCTGCGGGAAGTCCATATCAACGTCAATTCGCTTGTGTTCCGGATGAACTTTGACCCAAGCATCAGGAAACACCATGTGTGCGGTCGACTGCAACGGGTGAGCCAAGGGCATATAAGGGAATATGTCCTGCTCTTTCATCTCCTCCGGACTCAGCGCGGCGAGCTCTTCCCAAGTTTCAAATCCTTCTGGCAATCGCGCGACAGGCCCTTTCATGATCGGCTTGCCGCCGGACATTGTTGCTCCGGAAATGGTCTCGCCTGAGAAGTCGTAGCGGCTGGCCATATACTCGCGAACATCTTCCATCAACTGTGGCTTTTGCTTGCGATGGAATTCCACCCATTGCTCAAACCGCATGGGGAGAATGGGCGAGGAGAAGGACGATGCATCACGACCGTAGTACCGCCAAAGGTCAAACGGCGTACGGAATCCCTTGTCAATCGTTGGGTATAGCTCAAGAGTGTTTGTGATCGGCTTCGAGGTCGGTGGGTCAGGATAGTTATCGTAGCCCTCCACCGGCACAAACTCGCCGGGCAACTCAGGCACTCTAGCGAGGTCCGTGCCTCGGTACTTGGCATAAGTGGTGGTGATGCCAATACCCAGTGCTACAACGACAATCGTTGCGAAGATGTAATTCCGCCTCTTTGTCATTTTGAACCATTTCATATGGCAATTCTCTCTTTGGACTCAAGCGTTTGCGGTGTGTGCCTGGTTAGCAACGGGCGCGGCATCCCCGTGCTCAAGTTTCTTACTTGCAAGTGCCTTCCTCTCCGCTTTCTCTGCGCGGGCCTGCCGAGAGCTCGCTTTCACGGCGGGGAACATGACTGTCCACCCAGCGGAGAGAGAAATCAAATTCTTGAATATGTATTGGCCTTCCATGGTGGGTGCGAAAGGCGCGATCTTGAAAGTGATCTCAGGAAAGAAGAACAGCGGTAGAAACGTGCTGAACTGGTGAAACAAAAAGAAGGTGAACAAGAACCGCAGGAAGACGTTGAACAAAAAGCTTAGCCCGATCGCACATTCCATAATCGCTAAGAGGAACAGCGCAGTCTTCGCATCGACCCAATAGTTGGTCAGCCGCATGATCGTCTGCCCAGCCAAGAATTCACCAGGACTGAGATCGGGAAAGAACTTAAGGAAGCCAAAATAGAAATAGACTGTCCCCGCAGAAAGCCGCAGAAAGGTCGGGGCCGGCGCTGGCTTACCAAGCTCGTTTGGCATTTGCGTTAACTCGCTGATGAGTGCGTGGGGACCGCCAAGGATCGCAAACGGAGAACAGAAGAAATGTGTTCTACAAGCGCTCCCCTCCGTGCACTAAGCGCGGCGCATGGCCAGTGTTCGCGCTATTGCTTAAATAGACTGATTTCTTTCGCCACTGTTGCGTTCTGCTACAGTCTAAGTCCGCTTATCTCCGTTTTCTGTAGAATCAAACTTGTATTTCTTGTAGTAATCTTACGACACGCAGACGCTGGGTCTGGCGAACACAGGGTAACGATGACCAGCGCCGCATCGCGAATTCAAGGATCGCCGGATACCCTGCGCGCAATCGGCAGTCGGCGCTAAGAGGAGGAGGCGCTCACCCTGCTATCATGAGACAACTTTGGCGAAGAGCGGCGCGAGCCAAGACAAAGTGGGTCTTGGCGTTGGTTGAGACAGCAGCGAATCGGTGTGGTCCTGATGTGCCGCACCGAGCGAACCCAAATCGGCTGATTCGCCAAACGGCTAGGCGCCACTTACCAGCTCTTCAAGGTATTCACGACTGCGGTTGATCTCCTTCGTCACGTCCGCAGTCTCGCTCAATATCGGAATGCCACGTGGCACGGGATGCATGAAGATCTCCGTCCAACCCGTGTATTCGATTTCTTTCAATGCGGTGAGCAATGGTGCAAAATCCAATTCGCCTCGGCCAGGCATCTGCAACAACTGCTCGTCCGTTGGGAGAGGTTTCGTACAACCGTTTCCATGCTGCCAGGCATAAAACATTGCGATTGAATCGCCGAGCGATTGGATCAATTCGCTGAGGAGTTGCTCATCCTGCGGCAAATGATACGGGGCGAAAGCAATCGCCAGGTGATCATTCGGGCGAAGTTCCGACAGCCATTTCATGGAATCGGGCGATTCAATCAAACTGTTGCCATGATTCTCAATAGCGATTGTCACGCCCGCTTGCTCCGCCACGGCCAGGTGCGGTTTCATCTTTTCGACAAAGTCTTTGACCGCGGACTTCAGTTCCTCGCCCTGCAAGCCTTTAGGGCCAGTTGATCCGGTTACAATCGTTTGACAGCCCAACCGTTTGGCAAGCCTCATCTCGTCTTGAAGCGCAAACGGCCCCAACTTGTATTGCGTGATGCATCCCAGCGAGACCTGATGCTCTGCCAACAAGTCTGCGAACTCTTCTTCGCCAAGTTCATCAAGTTGTTCCCGCTGATTGCCATGCACCTTGGGCCAGATGTCAATGGCCCTCGCGCCGATCTTGCGGATCTCCGGTGCGATTTCCGCAAGCGGTAAGTAACCATACATGCAGGAGCCAGAATGTAGTTCAGCCTGAATTCCTGCTTGGTGTCTGCATGCGACAAGTCAAGCCACGGCAGGGAGTACGAAGCCAGTGCCGCCAGGCAAAATGACCGGCGAGAGATATTCAACTGCGAATTTGCTCCCATGGACTTTTCCTCTCACGATCGGTCAAAGGCTAAGCGTAAGGGCCACACTGAATTGCGTTAAGTTGCAAGTTCAAAACCAGATCGCCGCTCGCGGCTAAGCATTCCGTTGGCAGTTGGATTGTCGACAAACTGCTCACTGTCCGCGTCCCACTGCAATGTCTTCCCAAGTCGAAGCGCGATGTTGCCTAGATGGCAAGTGGTGGCGCTGCGATGCTGGCTTGCAACGTCAGAGATCGGAAGATTGCGCGTTTCAACACAGTCGAAGAAGTTCCCCATGTGATTGATAATGGCGTCCAGCTTGCCTGCTCGTTCTGGACGCTGCAAATTGTCATGCGGATAGGCGGCGAACTGTTCGCGCGGTAAGGGGTTGGTCGCCAGATTCTCAACTGGCCTGCCTGTCAGCCGCCCGCGATTGACGAAGATCCGTCCTTTGGTGCCTGTGAAGAGGATGCCATTTTGCCCTTCGTCACTGACAGTCATAACGACGTCCTTCGGAAACTTGTACATAATTTGAAATTCAACAGGGACGTTGTAACCATCGGCAACGTTGGGGAATCTTGCGGTGCCTTGAATCTCCGTCGGGTACGAACCGATTGCCCATTGCGCGATATCCAAATGGTGGGCTCCCCAGTCCGTCATCTGTCCGCCGGAGTATTCCAGCCACCAGCGGAACGTGTAATGGCACCTCTCCGCGATGTACGGAACGTCAGGAGTTTGCCCTTGCCAAAGGTTCCAATTGAGATGGCGCGGAGGGGTTCGCTGCTTGAACGGCCCGCCTGTCTCGTTCTTGCCAAGGACAACGTCCACTTGTCGCAGTTCGCCAATATCTCCACGGCGGACCAACTCGACCGCCAAACGAAAGCGCTGATCGCTGCGTTGCCACGAACCGACCTGAACAACACGGCCCGTCTCTTCGACGACGGCTGAAAGTCGCTTTCCTTCGTCAACAGTCAGCGAGACGGGCTTCTCAACGTAGACATCTTTTCCGGCACGGCACGCATTGATCGCCATTTGCACATGCCAGTGGTCCGGTGTGCCGATGGTAATGACATCAACATCGCTACGGCTGAGCAAGTCGCGGTAGTCTTCAAAGATGCGCGGCGTGCTGCCGAAACTCGCCCTGGCTTGCTCGCGAACATGACGATCAACGTCGGCAATGGCAACGACGTCACCATGCTGCTGTGCCTGTCTGGCGATCACGGTGCCTTGGTATCGCATGCCAATGGCGCCAATGCCAATTCGCTCGACACGGTGTCTGGGCTTGGATCTCGCCGCAGCCAACTTTGGCGTCCGGCCAACAAGCCCGCTGGCCGAGCCAGCTGCAACGGTTCCCAAAAAAGTACGGCGAGCGATCTTTCGGTTCTTCATGATGTCAAAAGCTACACGCGCAGTCGTCGCCATGCCAACGGAAAGCTGTTCGTTGTGTAGGATCAGCGACGGAGTTCTGTCGCGCTGGACCTAGCGACCGAGCACACAGGGCGTGGCCAACTTGACTATCTCTTGGCAACGTTCCTCTCGAATCCATTCTCAATACAGTTAAGCGCGCAATAACTCATCCGCCTGCCTTCTTTAGGCTCCGGCGCGTGTCAGTGCTGCTTGGACGGGGCATTCAACCATGATCGCAACAAGCACTATGGCAAGTCAAAGACGAGGCGATTGAGCAAGCAGCTAAAGGTGGCGCAGAATGCGGCGCACAAACGGCCCAAAATGTGGTGCTGCGAATAATTGCAGAGAATCGCAACTAACTGCGGAGAATGGCAACGAAGAGAAGCCGTTGCCTCAAGACATCAGCACGTCGACACCTGTGCCAATCGATGCGATAAGAAGCACCGACGTGCGTTCAGAAATAGTGGGCGACACTGGA